>NZ_JAUOER010000033.1:0-57743 GCF_031932025.1 Shewanella sp. SP2S2-4 | reverse complement strand
CCTAATTTAGGTTAACGTGCAAACGTTAAACTAAAGGAGCGGTAGTTCAGTTGGTTAGAATACCGGCCTGTCACGCCGGGGGTCGCGGGTTCGAGTCCCGTCCGCTCCGCCAACATTTCGATAAGCCCTAACAGCAATGTTAGGGCTTTTTCGTATCTGGAATTTATCTATTTCTATTGTCGCGGCTTCTTTTGCAAGGATCTAGCCTAGCTTCGTGTTCATAAGCTCATCGTTTCCTACCTGCATAGAATGAAAGCCTTTTCAAAGGTTGCAACCCATTCGTAGTAAATTTAAATCTCAGCTACTTTTGTCTGAGTTTGTCCCACTTATTTCATATTATGTCTTTCTCGCACAGAATGGCGCTTGTGCGCGACTTGGCAGTATTGACCTGTGACACTGATCTCGGACAAATTAAACGGTATAATGCCTTATGTCTTTCATGAGTAACGAAAATGAATTGTCGTCTTGGGTGTGGTGCTTGCTGTATTGCGCCTTCAATTAGCAGCGGTATTCCTGGTATTCCTGGTATGCCAAATGGTAAGGCTGCGGGTGAGCGTTGTGTGCAGCTGAGTGATGCCAATTTATGTTTGATCTTCGGCTCCCCCGATCGTCCCGCGGTTTGTAGTGATTTTGATGCATCGGAAGATGTATGTGGTCATTCGAACGAAGAGGCGCTTTGGTTGATTACCCAACTCGAAGCTCAAACCTCTCATTAAGTTTATCGCTGACAGGTGAAATATGCAGTTAACTCGTTATACCGATTTTGGCGTTCGTACCTTGATGTATTTGGCGGTTCAGCCAGACAGAACCACTTTATTTAGAATTGCTGAAATTACTCAGGTATTTGATCTGTCTCCAAATCATGTCTCTAAGATAGTGCATCATTTAGGCAAGATGGGTTACCTCGAAACCATTCGCGGTAAGATGGGCGGTTTCCGTTTGGGTAAGCCTGCGAGTGAGATTAACTTAGGTCAGTTAGTTCGGGTATTAGAAAACTCGTTGGCGCCGATTGATTGCAGCAAACCTTACTGCCGATTCACGCCTGCCTGTAAGCTGAAAGGCGTGTTAGCACAAGCAGTTGAAGCGTATTTGAATGTGCTCGATCAATATACTCTGCTGGACATTGTGAGTAATCGTGATGAGTTACTTGCCTTGTTGCCTGACATGTCTATCTCAGTGTTACAGTTGGATTAGTTCCATTTTTGTGTGCAATGCCGATGGGGAGCAAGCTTGATGCAGGTACTAGATCAATCCCCTCGGTTTTTAGTCTTTGTAGATTGGCCTTTAAGAAGCGCATGGTTTCTGGATAAGGATGGGCAATCGCCACTAGGTTACCTTGAGTCTGTGCCTGACTTATCATTAAGCTAAATTGTCTTTCGAGTGCTTTAGCACTGATATCATTGTCTAGAAACAGTTGGCGTTTTAATAACGGCACTCCTAACTGATCCGCTGTCCCTCCCGCCTTAGTGAACCTTGTTGTCATACTATCGATAAAATACAGATGCTTTTGTTTGAGGGTTTCCATCACCCACAGCATAGGATCATCGAGTTGAGTCAGTAAGCTCCCCATGTGGTTATTGGCACCTTTAGCAAAAGGAACGCTGTTAATTGCATCGACAACACTGGCGCGGATTTGTGCCTCAGTCATAGTATTGGTCAATCCACCCAGCCCTAACGCCTTACCATTAAGCGCCTGCATAGGCAGATGCAGCATGATTTCGTGGCCCTTTTTATGGCCAGCATTGGCGAGTTCTTCGCCAAGAGGAGTATGAGGCAACACAGAGAGCGTGACTGTGCTGGGCAGTGCCAGCACGGCTTGATCGGTATGACGATAACCTATGTCATCAATAATGAGCGCAATCTGGGCAGCATGACTTTGAGAAATGCTTAGGGCCAATAGGGCCAAGGAATAAAGTAAGCGCACAGTTTCTTCTTATTAGTCATGATGCTGTATCCATGCAATGGCTGAGGTCACTTGATGATCTTGGGCCAGAGATGCATGGGCGGATAGGGCGTCGATTATAGCCAAATTACCCGCGCCGGAACCAGTTTCTGCGGCAATTTTTATGTCTGGGACGATTCCTATGTTGTGAATGTTTTCACCTCTGGGGGTATTGTACTGGGCAATGGTGAGTTTTATCGCGTTACCATCTTCTAAGATGGGGATCAGGCTTTGTACTGTGCCTTTGCCAAAACTGGTTTCACCTAACAGCTTAGCTCGACCATTTTCCTGCAGTGCGGCGGCGAGTACTTCGGATGCTGAAGCCGAGCCTTTGTTGATCAACACTAGCATGGGCACGTTAGTCAGCATGGTTTGTGGTGAGGCGTAGTAGTCGGAGTTGGCATCGAAGAAGCGGCCAGAGGTTGAGACTATGCGCCCCTTGGCGAGAAATAGGTCAGCAATTTTAACGGCTTGGTCGAGCAGGCCGCCGGGATTATTACGTAAATCTAAGATGAGCCCGGTGAGCGGTTTATTTTGCCATTGGCTAAGTGAACGCACCATATCTTCGGTCGAGTTTTCTTGGAAGCTACTTAATCTGACATACCCAATATTGCCATCAAGCAGTTGAGTGGTGACAGATTCGATAGTGATAGTGCTCGGCTTGAGTGACACCTCAAAGGTCGCATCGTCATTGCTGTGCTTAAGCACTAACTTAATGCTTTGATTGCTGAGGCTATGTTTTTTTATCTCGGCGAGAATATTGGCGAGGTTAGTCTCGGTCGCCAGTGTGTCGTTGAGCTTAACGATAATGTCGCCTGCGCGTATTCCCGCTTGTTCTGCAGGGGAATGGGCGAAGGGGGCGATGATGTTGATGTGGTCATTTTGGGTTGCGACTTCGAAGCCGAAACCAAAATATTCGCCGCGATTGGAGTCTTTGAGATCGAGTAATTCTTGGTGATTCAAAAAGCTGGAATAGGGATCTAAATGCTCAAAAATACCTTTGATTGCCGCTTGCACTAACTCTTCTTTTGAAACGGTTTTCACATAATAAGTTTCAACGGTTTCAAGCACATCTTGTAGTAACGGATAGTCAAAATCACTGCGATAGGACTTAGCGTTCTCTTGACTAGAGAGGCTGATGGATAGGCCCAAAGTCAGGCCTAATCCAACGCAACTGATATAGCGGATCATGTGTTTCATAGCCGTCCCCTGTGATGAGGGGACCGTTATGATTAGCGACAGTATTTCGCTGGATCGACGGCTTGCCCCTTGTGCCTTATTTCAAAGTATAGGCCAGCCTCGCTCTGTCCACCCGAACGTCCGACTAAAGCTATCGCTTCGCCGCTTTTTACCATGTCGCCAGGGCTTTTTAATAGGGTTTGAGCATGGCCGTAAAGGCTCATATAACCTTTGCCATGATCGATAACCATCACTAAACCAAAACCGCGTAACCAGTCTGCATAAATAACCTTACCACCTGAAACGGCTCGAATATTTTGCCCTTCTGGTGCGGATAACATAGTGCCTTTCCATACCACTTGGCCGGAACGTTGGCTGCCAAAGCTGGCACTGACGCGACCTTTAGTTGGCCATTTGAGTTTGCCACTTTGTTTACCAAAACCTTCCATCGAAGGATTGTCTTTCATGGCTCGCAGCGCTTGTTCGACCACGCGCTTTAAGCTGGCCTCTTCAATTTGTAACTGCTCCAGCTCAGCGCCCTTAGAATTTAAGGTGCGTTGCAGCTCTTTGATGGTCAGTTGTCGCTGAGCTTGCTCTTGGCTCAAACGTTTAGCTTGGACCTGTTGTTCGGCCACGAGTTTGGTTAATTGTTTTTGCTTACTCGTTTGCGACACCTTGATCTCATCTAGCTCGGTCAAGGTTTGCTTTAATTCGTTGATCGACTTCATCCGCGCTTTATTGAGGTATTGGTAATAGGCCAACATACGCTCGATAGTCGCAGGACTTTGCTGGTTGAGCATCATCTTAGTGTAATCGTGATTACCGGCAAGATAGGCGCTCGACAGCTGTTTCGACAGTGTTTGTTGCTGACTCACTTTAAGCGTTTCTAACTCATCTTGACGTTGTTTCAGCTCGGTCAGTTTCGTGTCGATTTGCGCTAAGCTATTTTTGGTGCTGTTGACTTTTTTGGCCGCTGACGCAATCGCTTCTTCATCGCTACGCAGCAATGACAGCAATTTTTCTCTTTGTTTACTGGTGGTTTTTAACGCGCTTTGTTGTTGATTTATTTGCGATTGGATTGATTTCAACTCGGACTGACGCTTCTCCAAATCAGAAGCGTTGGCCGAGAAAGATAACATCATAAAGCCAGCAATAATGCTGGCTTTAACAAGGAGTCGAGTGCTCACTAGGTAACGGTTACTCTTTAATGTGGATTAAGGGCTTGCCCGTCATCTCTGCTGGAATGGCTTCGCCAATCAAGGTCAAGATAGTCGGTGCGACATCGCTGAGTTTACCACCTTCATCTATGGTCGCATTGCGGCCCACAAAGACGAAAGGTACCAGTTCACTGGTGTGGGCTGTGTGCGCCTGACCTGTGGTTTCGTCAGTCATTTGCTCGGCGTTACCATGGTCGGCGGTAATAATGCATTCACCTCCAACCTTCGCCAGCGCATCCACTACACGGCCGATACAAGCGTCAACTGCTTCACAGGCTTTCACCGCAGCATCGAAATTACCCGTGTGGCCGACCATGTCGCCATTGGGATAATTACAGATGATCACGTCGTACTTGGTCGATTCAATCGCCGCCACTAACTTGTCGGTGAGTTCAGTTGAACTCATCTCAGGCTGTAGATCGTAAGTCGCCACTTTAGGTGAGTTGATTAGGATGCGATCTTCACCTTCGAATGGCTCTTCTTTGCCGCCGTTGAAGAAGAAAGTCACATGGGCGTATTTCTCCGTTTCAGAGATACGTAGTTGAGTACGCCCTTGTTTTTGCAGCACTTCACCTAAGGTGTTCACCAAGTTTTCAGATGGATATGCGATAGGCGCTGTGATGTCGCCGGCATACTCAGTCAGAGTAACAAAGTGCATTTTCGGCACGACAGCACGCTCGAAACCATCGAAATCTGGATTGATAAAGCTACGGGTGATTTGACGGGCACGGTCGGCACGGAAGTTCATAAATATCAGTGCATCGCCATCTTGCAAGGTCGCAACTTGACCGTTGGCATCTGTGATCGCCGATGAAGAGACGAATTCGTCGTTTTCGTTACGTTCGTAAGCCGCTTCTAATGCTGTAACGGCATTGTCGTATTGGAATTTTGACTTACCTTGAGTGATCAAATCGTAGGCTTGCGACACACGATCCCAACGATTATCCCTGTCCATTGCAAAGTAACGACCAATAATCGAGGCGATACGGCCATGGCCTAATGTAGTAAACAGATCATCAAAATGGCTCAAGCTGCCTTTAGCGCTGCGCGGTGGTGTATCACGGCCGTCGAGGAAAGCATGCAGATAAACCTTTGTCGCGCCACGGGCAACGGCCATGCGGCACATCGCTTCGATATGCTCTTCATGGCTGTGAACGCCACCGGGAGAAAGCAGACCCATAATGTGCACTGCGCCGCCGGCTTTAATGGCTGAATCAACCGCATCGCACAGGGCTGGATTTTGTTCAAACTCATGATCTGCAATGGCTTTACTGATGCGAGTGAGTTCTTGATAAACCACACGGCCAGAGCCTAAGTTAATGTGGCCAACTTCAGAATTTCCCATCTGGCCATCAGGTAAGCCTACATCTAAGCCAGAACCTGAAATCAAACTATGGGGATATTGAGCGTTGAGACGGTCGAGTACCGGAGTGTTGGCGTGGAAAATCGCATTATTATGCGTGTTTTCACGGTAGCCCCAGCCATCGAGGATCAACAACGCGAGCGGACGTTTAGCTGTCGTCATAGTGATACCTTTAAGTTTTATAGAAGCGATAGAAATCTGAAATTGGTCAAATATTACTACGTTAGCTGGGTATGAAAAAGCGCTTTACCCCGATTAAGGTCATCGAATCACTAATTCGCCCGATTCTGTGAGTGGCTTGTGACAAGTGCTGGACCAATTGCGCTAAAAGTGCGATCTCGAACTGTGACTAAACTGCTGCAATCTGCCAAGGCAATCGGTATACTCTGTGCCCTTATCGAATTTTCGCCATTTATGCGGGCAATCATCATGCAAGAATATATCGAATTTTTTAAAGCTCACTCAATGCTCAGTCTGGCTTGGGTGGGATTATTTGTTGTGCTTGTTGCGAGTCTCATCAAATCGAGCATGTCAAAGATCAAAAGTATTTCTCACCAAGAACTGACGATTATGGTGAACAGACAGGACGCTAAAGTGGTTGATGTGCGCTCAAGTGATGAGTTCCGCAAGGGGCATATTGTTGATGCAATTAACGTTACGCTAGCAGATATTAAAAATAATCAGATATCTGCCCTTGAAAAGTATAAAGCGAGTCCCATTATATTGGTATGCAATGCTGGCATGACCTCGTCTCAAGCCGCTCAGCTTTTGAGTAAGCAAGGTTTTGAAAACCTGTACAACTTGAAAGGTGGTATGGGTGAATGGCAGGCAGCAAATATGCCTGTTTCAAAAAGCAAAAGATAAGTTGTCGGCGGCAGTTATGATTTAAGCTGCACCCTATCCTTTAGGCAGTGCAGCAATACAGTCATCATTGTTTGGCATACTGATCCTGCGGTCGCTAAGGGCTTAATGTAAGTTTTTAGACTGGTTCGATCGATACCCGAATATGGGTGCAAGTTGGGATGATACCGAGATCTGATACAGGCCTTGAGTAACATAAGCCCCGAGCCAATTTACGTTCAAAGATGAATTGGCTTTCAAATAATAATTGGCTTTCAACGAAAAGCCGATACAACATTGATAGGATAGGTAGGAAATTATGGCTGAAGTAGCAAACAACGAACAACAAGCCCCACAATTCAACATCCAACGTGTTTACACTAAAGATGTGTCTTTCGAAACGCCTAACAGCCCAGCTGTATTCCAAAAAGAATGGAACCCAGAAGTTAAGTTAGATTTAGACACGCGCAGCGCTAAATTAGCTGACGATGTGTATGAAGTTGTCCTGTCTTTAACGGTAACTGCACAAAACGGTGGCGATACCGCTTTCCTATGTGAAGTACAACAAGCCGGTATCTTCTCTATCACTGGTCTGACTGAGCCACAACTGGCACATTCATTAGGTGCATATTGCCCTAACATCCTATTCCCATATGCTCGCGAAACCGTGGGCAGCTTAGTTGGTCGTGGTACTTTCCCACAACTGAACCTAGCACCAGTTAACTTCGACGCGCTGTTTGCCCAATACGTGCAACAACGTCAAGCTGCTGCGACTGCACCAGCTGCCGAAGAAGCTAACGCTTAATTACATGAAAAACTCTGCCGATATCACGGTATTAGGGGCGGGCTCTTATGGCTCCGCCCTTGCCATTTCTTTAGCCAGCAACGGTCATAAGACCTTGTTATGGGGACACGATCCTGTCCACATGCAAACGCTCGCTCAAGACAAGTGCAACCAAGCTTTTTTGCCTGGTATTGCGTTTCCTGATTGTTTACAGATCGAAGCCGATTTAGCCAAAGCCTTAGCTGCCAGTAACAATGTGTTAGTGGTAGTACCAAGCCATGTGTTTGGTACTGTGCTTGAGCAGGCTAAACCGTTACTCCGTAGCGATGCGCGCATCGTATGGGCAACGAAAGGGCTCGAGCCTGAAACCGGACGTTTGCTGCAAGATGTGGCCCGTGATGTGTTAGGTGAGCAATATCCGCTGGCGGTGTTATCTGGGCCGACCTTCGCGAAAGAATTAGCCATGGGTTTACCTACGGCCATTTCGGTTGCGGGTACTTGTCCTACGTTCACCAACGATCTCGTCGAGCTGTTACACAGCCCTAAACGTTTGCGGGTTTACGCCAACGACGACTTTACCGGACTGCAACTTGGCGGTGCGGTAAAGAACGTGATCGCGATTGGTGCGGGCATGTCCGACGGTATCGGCTTTGGTGCCAATGCCAGAACAGCCCTGATCACCCGTGGTTTAGTCGAATTGACGCGTTTAGGCGAAGCCTTAG
Source organism: Shewanella sp. SP2S2-4 (assembly GCF_031932025.1). Lineage (NCBI taxonomy): Bacteria > Pseudomonadati > Pseudomonadota > Gammaproteobacteria > Alteromonadales > Shewanellaceae > Shewanella > Shewanella sp. SP2S2-4. Next base: position 49,696 of record NZ_JAUOER010000033.1, on the reverse strand, counting down.
GGGCCAATGCGGCCACCTTTATGGGAATGGCGGGGTTAGGCGACTTAGTGTTGACCTGTACCGACAACCAATCCCGTAACCGTCGTTTCGGTTTAGCCTTAGGTAAAGGCTGTGATGTGATGACAGCGCAGGCTGAAATCGGCCAAGTGGTTGAAGGTTATCGCAATACCAAAGAAGTGTTTACACTTGCGAAACGCCTTGGGGTTGAAATGCCAATCACCGAGCAGATTTACCAAGTCTTGTACCAAGGTAAATCGCCCGTCGACGCCGCGAAAGAATTGCTCAGCAGAGAAAAGAAATCAGAAACGCCCGCGCAATAAACCGCGAGCCGCAATGATGCTGAATAAAGGAAAGGGTGCTAAAATAGCGCCCTTTTTTGTGCCCGTTCGTCATGCCTTTGATGTTGGCTGCGATGTTTCCGATATCAGGCGGCATGTCCTTCGTCCATGAAGGTTGGAGGGCAAAAAGGGGATTTGTACCTAACGTTTGAGCTTATCTTTGCTCCGTTTAGCTGTTGCTGACTTGCTTGCTAAGGGATCGCGAGTCAGCAAACTGCCCGTTGGCAGTCAATACCAATCAATTTATCTGTGTGGAGTAAGAGCGTGAAACATCATGATGTCATTATTATCGGAGCCGGCGCCGCGGGATTGATGTGTGCAGCGACCGCGGGTTACCGAGGCCGTGATGTACTCGTACTCGACAATGCCAAGCAAGCCGGGCGTAAAATCCTCATCAGCGGCGGCGGGCGTTGTAACTTCACTAACCTTAAAGTCGAGCCCGCAAATTTCCTCTGTGGTAATCCCCACTTTGTTAAGTCGGCACTCGCGCGTTATCCCTCGCAGCAGTTTATTGAACTGGTCGAGCGCCACGGTATTGAATATCACGAACGCGATCACGGCCAATTGTTCTGCAATGACTCGGCTAAAGAGATCGTCACTATGCTATTGACCGAGTGTGAATGGGCGGGCGTTACCATTAAGCTGCGCACCGATATTCTGGCCGTTAAAAAGACCGAGGCAGGGCACTTTGAGCTCAACACTTCTAGCGGCGAATTGAGCTGCGACTCACTGGTTATCGCCACCGGCGGCTTATCCATGCCTAAACTCGGCGCCACGCCTTACGGTTATCAACTGGCCGAGCAGTTTGGCTTAAAAGTGCTACCAACTCACGCGGGTTTAGTACCGTTTACATGGCACAGTGAAGATAAAATTCGTTTCGAACCTTTGTCGGGCATAGCCGTGCCGAGCCGCATTACCGCCAAAGATGGCACTGCATTTAGCGAAGCCTTACTCTTTACCCACCGCGGCTTATCCGGCCCTGCAATTTTGCAAATTTCCAACTATTGGAAAGCAGGCGAAACCATAGAAATCGATCTCTTGCCGAATATGAATTTGGCGCAATTGCTAGAGCAACAATTCGCCGCGCACCCTAAGCAAAGCCTGCGTAACACTCTCAGCCAGTGGTTACCTAAACGTTTGGTTGAAGTGCTATTCGATGAGGCCTTGTTGAACAAAGCCTTAAATCAACTAGTGCACGCCGAGCGCGCAACACTGGTCGATGATATACACCGCTGGACATTATTGATGAATGGCACCGAAGGCTACCGCACCGCCGAAGTGACCTTAGGTGGTATTGATAGTAATGAGTTGTCATCCAAAACTATGGAAGCCAGCAAAGTCGCAGGACTCTACTTTATCGGTGAAGTCATGGACGTAAGTGGTTGGTTAGGCGGGTTTAATTTTCAATGGGCCTGGGCATCCGGCGTCGCCGCAGGAAGGGCGGTTTAGTCCTTAATTTGAATGAGAATAATGAAATTAGATTACAGGCCACTTTGGTTAAAAATGAAAAATAGATTGTCTGTGGTTTTGTGAGGAATTGTTCGGTTTATCATTCACGAGCTGGCTTTGAATGATAAACCGATATTGGCGCTATCATTTTCGAAGAACGATGCATAAGTAAAAAAATTAATTGGCTCAAGACTCACAAGTTTACTCAAATTCATGCCAAGTAAGTGGTTTTTATTTATGAATGTCAGTAGATTAACTATTTCATTATGAATTAGATCTTGCAAAGGATAGCTGTGTCTCAATTATTTCCATTTCGCATATACCTGCAGTGCCTGTTAATAGTCGGTTTTCTTAGCATTCACAGTAATGTTTCCTATGCTGCCACAAAGCAATCAACGGAAGCTCTGCCTGTTGTAGAGCAATCTTGGGTAATTACGCAGATTATTCAGTTACAAGACCGAAGCGCTAGATTAGAAGCTTTATTTCAGCTGCAAACACTTAACAGCAGCGATATGAAAGATGCTGAAAAAGAACTTCAACAACTGCAATTACAACTAGTTGAGTTGAAAGAGAAACTGGTAGCTCAAGCAGATAGTCAGTCAAAAGAATTGGTTAGCATGTTCATCGAAGATGAGTCCCCGAAGATTAATTACCTAGTCGCAGCCGCGTTGGCGAACAAAGGTATGACACAAGGTAAGCTAAATCTGCTTGAAGCTGCAGTGGATACTTATCACAAACTAGTGAGTCGATTTGACCGTACGACGGATCTGAAGTTAATAAAAGTAGTTGCTGTAGCACAGTTAAATAAAGGTGTGGCACAAGGTCGGCTCAACCAGCCTGAGGCAGCAATTAAAACTTTTAATGAGCTTGTGTGTCGTGTTACTGACGAGACAGAGCTAGTACTGAAAGAGCAGGTTGCCAAAGCGTTAGTAAACAAAGGTGTGGCACAAGGTCGGCTCAACCATCCTGAGGCAGCGATAGAAACTTTTAATGGGCTCGTGTGTCGTTTTGGTGGTGCGACTGAGCTGGTATTGAAAGAGCAGGTTGCCAATGCGTTGCTCTATAAAGGTATGGAACAAGGTCAGCTCAATCAACCAGAAGCTGCGATGGAGACTTATAACGAGCTGGTACGTCGCTTTGATGGTGCGTCTGAGTTGGTACTGAAAGAACAGGTTGCCAGAGCGCTAGTAAACAAAGGTGGTACACAATATAAGCTCAAGCAGCCCGAAGCTGCGATGGAGACTTATAACGAGCTGGTTCGCCGCTTTGGTAATGCGACCGAGTTGGTTCTGAAAGAGATGGCTTCCAATGCATATAATGGCATTGGCTTTGCTCGGCTTTCTGATGGAAAAGAACATTTGATGAAGGATAATGTTGAGCAGGCAGAAGCTAATTTCAAGCAAGCTCTTGAGTATTTCGATAAAGGTTTAATTTATCTTGAACCAGAAAGTTTAAGCGGCTTAATTCTGGGCAATCGAGCTTATGCATTGGCGCTTCTGGGAGATGTTAAATTAGCTGAAGACGTGTTTGTGGCTGGATTGCGCGCTCCTGTTGATGGAGGGGAAACGCTTTATGAAGCTACTTTGTCTGATTTCGAAATACACCCACTACCGCAGGATGAGCCAATGAAAGAGTTGGTCGAGCGACAGTGGAAAATGTGGGTAGCGGAACATGACTCCAAGTGTGAAGATACTTTTATAAAACAACCGAACGGCGTGTCACTGTCGTGAACAGACTCGAAGGGCGGCACTGACTTGCAATGCCAGCCTTCCAACCAATCTCTTTACCCAATTGCCAGTTTGGTTTCTGCGTAGCGCAGTTTTTTCACCCTTGGATTCGCGAGGAAATAGGCGAGCATGAGTGGGCCGAGGCGACCCATAAACATCATAAAGATGATGATGGCTTGGCCTAGGCTAGTTAAGTTACCTGTCAAACCGCGGGATAAACCGACTGTGCCCAGTGCGGATATGGCTTCGAAGACGATATCGATTAACGGCGCTTTCTCGCTTAATACCAATATGAAGATGGCCAGCCAAGATACGACCAGAGAGATGATGGTCAGCGCTAAGGCTTTGCTGACGGTATCTTTGGGGATCTCCCGTTTAAACACATAGATGGCTTCGTCGCGGCGTAAATAACCATAAGTGGCCAAAATCAGTACCATAAAGGTGACGACTTTAATGCCGCTGGCGGTACTTAATGAGCCGCCGCCGATAAACATCAGCACGAGTATGAGCAAGGTGCTGGCGTCTTCGAGTTGGTCAATCGCTAGGGTATTAAAACCTGCGGTGCGCGGTGTAACGGCTTGAAACCATGAGGCTAACCATTTACCAAGTTCGCTTAAGGGCGCCAAGGTGTTGGGGTTGTTGTACTCAATAAAGTAAATCGCAATCACAGCGACCGCGTTGATGACAATAGTGCCGGTGATCATCATGCGGCTGTAAACGCTGAGTTTTGACCAACGTTTGTTCCTACGAAGATCTATCCACACCGAAAATCCTAAACCGCCAATGATAAATAATCCTGTGATGGTTAGGTTGATCACGGGATCGGCCACATAGGGCATTAGGCTGTCGGCACTGAGAGCAAAACCTGCGTTATTAAAAGCGCTAATCGTATAGAAAAAACCGTGGAATAAGCTGGTTTGCCAGCCGAGTTCATGGCTCCAATGCACTGATAAAATCAGCATGCCTACGGCTTCAACCAGCAGCGAAAACACAAATACGGCTTTGGCGGTCGAGACTAATGTCGATGTATCGGTTTGATTAAACGCCTCTTTTGCAACGGTTTGCTGTAGAAAGCCAATCTTACCGCCAAGGGCGATAAGGGTGACAATCGCAAAGGTCATCAAGCCTAAACCACCGCATTGAATTAACAGCGCGATTATCACTTGGCCAAAGGGCGTGAACACACTTCCAGTATCGACGACCACAAGCCCTGTTACTGTCACCGCCGAGGTGACGGTAAATAGGCTTTGCAGCCAAGTAATGGGTGACACAGTGGCGATGGGCAGTTTAAGTAAACATGTGCCGACGAGGATCAACAGAGCAAAGCTTGCACTTAAGATAAAGGGCGGAGCGCCAAAGAGTTTTTTGCCAGTTTTAGGAGTGTGCTCTAGGGTGAGCGAAGGATGCCATTGAACCACCTTACACCAACCTTGGCGCGAGCTGTTTTAACTCGGCACGGCTACCGCAAAGGAATAAGGCATCCTCTGTGTGCAAGGTAAAATCGCTATCAATCTTGCTAAATACGCTCTGCTCACGTTTGACCATTAACGGTGCGACTTTGCCCTTAGGGCTGCGTTGCACGTTAGTTTGCTCATCAGTGTTTTTCTCTTGCAAGCTCCCCAGCAGTTGGCCAACTGTGACTTGATGTAAATGGACTTTAATATGGATTTCAACAATATAGAGCCCATCGCCGATAGCGAGAAAGTTATTAACCATAGGGTAGTTTAGCGACTGGGCGACGCGGACCCCCATATCTTCTTCAGGGTGGATAATCCGAGTAACATCGAGTTTAGACAATATGGTGTGGTGCGCCTTATTGCTGGCTTTAACCCAAATATTTTGCACGCCGAGATTTTTCAGTGCCAGTGTGCACAGCAGGCTCGATTGCATATCAAAACCGATAGCGACAATCACAACTTCACTACTGGCAAGATCGAGTTCCCTTAGTGACGCCTCATCGGCGCAATCGCAAATTACGGCTTCGGTAAGAACTTCTACATATTTTTCAACAGCTTTATGGTCATTATCGACACCGGTAACCGTATGACCTAAGTGGATCAGTTCTCGGCTCACGGCGACGCCGAAGCGGCCTAATCCAATAACGGTAAAATGCGCCATTTCATATCCTTGTGTGGTTGAACTAAAGAGTGAGGCGAGCTGGCCTAGGGCGGGCCGAGGTCAGTGAGCCGATACCCTAAGCCGGGCTCGGTTTTGATCAGTTGCTGTTCGTCACTATCGTTAAGCTTTTTACGCAATTGGCTGACTAAAATCCGCAGATAATGGCCATCTTCTTGGTGAGTTTCGCCCCAGATATTGCGCAGCAGGTCGCTCTGTTTCAGCAATTGCCCAGGGTGGGACATTAACTGAACGAGTAGGGCAAACTCCTTTTTGGTGAGGGCGATTTCCTGCTGGTTAAGCCAGCATTGATGGCTGCTCTTTTGTAGAGTGAGTGGGCCAAATTGCAGCATATCGGCGCCGCTTGAGGTATCCACAAGGTCGCGAACCAACACCTTGATGCGAACGATTAATTCCCTGATCCCAAAGGGCTTACTCAGGTAATCGTTAGCACCTGCCTCGAGTAGGCGGATTTTTTCTTCCTCCTGATCGCGGGCGGTGAGTACTAGCACAGGGGTCTTATCCTGTTGGCGCAGCGCATGGAGTAACTCGATGCCATCACCATCGGGCAGGCCGAGGTCGAGCACGATAAGGTGCGGTTGATGGCTGCGGTACTGTTTGAGCGCCGTGGCTATGCTGGTGGCGCTTATGTATTCAAAGCCTTCCGCCTCGAGTGAGATCCGCATAAAGGTATGAATTTGCGGCTCATCATCCACGACTAACACCTTGTAAGCCATTTATACATTTTCCTTCGTTATCGGTAACGCGATGCGGATCAGACTGCCTTGAGCAACATTTTCGGCACTGAGACTCCCGTTATGGGCAATAATAATGCCTTTGGCGACAGGAAGGCCCAATCCTGCGCCGCCATCGGTAGAAGGATGTTGGCGGTAAAACAGTTCGAAAATCGCCTCCTTTTGAGATGGGGCTATGCCTTGTCCTAAGTCTTGAATATCGATGCGCAGCATATCTTGGTGGCGATAGAGATTGACTGTTACAGGTTGGCTGGTGGGTGAATAGTGCAGGGCATTGTCGAGCACATTAAAAATCGCCTGTTCAATCAAAGAGCTGCAAATCATTAATGGTGGTAGCTCTGGCTCACTGTGAATTTTGATCCTAGGTTGCGCGGTTTGAAAGCGGGCGATAGTGCGCTGTAACACTTCGCGCAGATTGGCTTCGTCTAGGTTAAATTTGAGTGCGCCGTGTTGTAACTTAGTGGCCTGTAACAGGTTTTCGATATATTGATGCAGACGATGACTCTCGGCGGCCGCGCTATCAATCAGCTCAGTTTTTTGCGACGCACTGAGCTTAGGCATGTATTCCTTCAGGGTCGTTAAGGTGCCGATAATGGTCGAGAGCGGGGTGCGTAAGTCATGGGAAACCGACAATAAGATGCTGTTGCGTAACTGAGCCTGTTCGAGTGCCGCCTGCTGGCGGCGATAAAGTTCGGCCAATTTGCTGGTGGTGAGGGCTACAAGTAGAAACACAGTTAAATTGAGAATGTCCTCAAGATTGAACATCTGTAGCGAATAGCGCGGCGTGGTAAACAGAAAATTAAAGCTAGTCGCCTCAAACACAGCTGCAAAATAGGCAAAGTTAGCGTTGCATTGCAGGGCCACAGCGACCACGGCCAATTGTAAGATCAGCAGCACGGCTATGGTGGAACCAGCAAAATAATCGATAAAAGCACTGCTAAAAATCGCGATAACTAGCACTGTGCCGGTAAAAAATGTTGGGTGCGAACGCCAGTATTGAGTCATGGGAGCCGCTATGGATGAAGTCATGGATAGAAAGACGCATATAAAGAAAGTGTCTGTACTCTAGCAAAGCCATTTTAAGATAGCGCGTAAAAAATCCGTAAAATTTATAGCCCTGTGAGTGGCTTAGCGTGCAGTTTGCTCGGGCTGTTCTCGCGCACTCATATCAAGCTGCGAGCTAATAATCAGGCTTACCCCATAGACTCATGGGGTAAGCCATTCTAGGCGTGGGCCGTTATCGGATTGATGCTAATGGGCTAGCTATCAAGTATTTGCCCATCTATTTATCTGCCTAAAGATCACCAAGGTATCGGCGGTGGCACTAAGCGCTTGCCGTCATAGCCTGGCACAGTATCAAAGCGTGGAGATCTGGCTTCCCAATCCGCTTGAGCCTTAGCGATTTCGTCTTTGCTGTGGCCAACAAAGTTCCACCAAATACTGACAGGGTCGGCCAGTGGTGCGCCGCCAATCAACAGTATGCGGCAACCCGCGTCGAGTTCGACCGTGACGCTTTCGCGTAACATCCCCAGATAGGCGAGATCGTTGTTGTTGAAGCTTTGGTCATCGATACGGAAAAAGCCTTCGAGTGGCATGAGGGCATATTCAAAACTCGGGTCGAGAGTCAGGGTGAGCTCAGTGTTTTCGGCGGCAAACAAATCCATCGCCACAATCGGCGAGAAGTGCAATGTGGGCGCCTGTTGATGCTGCCAACTGCCGATTAGGAGTGTGAAATCAACGCCCGCATCGTGCCACGTGGGGAGTTCGGGATAGTGATCGAATCTCGGCGCTGTATCTTTATGCTCAAGCGGCAGGGCAATCCACAGCTGCGCCGCGTGCATAGTGCTATGGCCAGCGACGGATTCTTCGGTGTGGGCGATACCGTGTCCGGCGGTCATCAAGTTAACTTGTTTAGGGCGGATCACTTGGGCGCTGCCGAGACTGTCCTTGTGCATGATTTCGCCTTCGAGCATCCAAGTAAAAGTTTGCAGCCCAATGTGCGGATGCTGGCCAACGTTTAGCTCAGGGCCGTCGGTGACTGGGCCAATATGGTCGAGGAAACACCAAGGGCCGATAAGACGACGCTCTTTTTGTGGGATCGCCCGTGCGACGGGAATGCCGCCGACATCACTGATTTTGGGGGAAATTCGTTGAACTTGAATGCGGCCATTTTCAATAGGGCATTCCTTAGGGCCACCATAAAACTGTGCTTGAACTTCACTCATGTTCGCTCCTTATTCCTTTGCGAGGACACACTTAGTTAGTGTTAGTCTGGCATGCTGAACTGGTTTCAGATCCCACCTTGCATTCGAGCCGAAGGTTTTAGCTTCGGGTATTCCCGTGGATTTTGCAAATCGACGCTGTCATATGGCTGGGTAATTGAGCTGTTAATATCGCCCTTGGATAACTCTGTTAACCCAATTCAAACGTGAATCTGTGACTGAGCCCGCGTGTATGGGAGTTTTTGCTGTCCTTTACTTTAGCAAGCCTGTATTTATGTGGGGCATTAGCGTTTGATGTTTTACTCGAGCCGTAAATAGCGGACGAGTTCAGGGTTAGTCTCGGTGATTTTTATCCTTCACGCGTTAAGTCAGATCTGCAAAGGGGAAAGCGTGCTCGAAAATCAAATGATGTTACTGGCGGTATTTGAACGGGCGGCCTTGATGCTGATGACCTTGTTCTTTTTAACCCGCACTCGACCGTTCCAGCGTTTATTCCAAAAGCGTAATCACACCCCCGCAGAGCTGGTCTCTGTGGCGGCGATATTTTGCTTATTTGCGGTGTTTAGTACTTATACCGGTATTGAGGTTGAAGGTGCGCTGGTTAACGTGCGCATTATTGCGATTATTTCCGGTGGAATTTTATTTGGCCCTTGGGTCGGCATTCCCGCGGGCGTGTTGTCGGGGCTGCATAGATATTTGATTGATATGGATGGCGATACTTCTATCCCGTGTTTAATCGCCAGCATTATTGCTGGTCTAATGGCGACCTGGATTTACTACAAATGCCCCAAATCTAAGTTATGGATTTATGGCATTGTGGCGGGCATGTTGTGCGAAACACTGACCATGTTGTTGATTTGGCTGCTGACAGAGCCGCACCAAGTAGGTGTAGAGATAGTGAGCCATATTGCCTATCCCATGATTGCGGGCACTGTGTGTATCGGACTGATTATTAAGCTAGTGCAAGATCTCGATGATGAGAAAGAGCTCATTGCCGCCAAGCAGGCCAAGCTCGCGTTGGATATTGCCAACAAAACCTTACCTTTCTTCCGCAAAATTGACCGCCATGCCTTAGAGCAAGTGTGCGCCGTGATCCGTAATGAAATCCATGCTGATGCCGTGGCGATTACCGATACTCGCGATGTATTAGCCTATATGGGCGTTGGCAAAGATTACTACGAGGTCGATGGTCATCAAGCGATTAGCGAGATGACTCAAAGGGCGATAGAGCTAGATCAAAACATTATTAACAACGACTTACGCCAATATCATTTATCGGATTTTCATTCGGTCATCATAATTCCGCTGCGTGAAAACGGCACTGTGAGCGGTACGCTGAAGATTTATTATCGCAATAACTATCGGATTACCAGCTCGCTGCGGGAAATGGCGGTGGGCTTGTCGCAGTTGATTTCGACCCAGATGGAAGTGTCGCGCATTGAGCAACTGCAAGAGATGACCCGCAAGGCGGAGTTTACTGCGCTGCAGAGCAAGATTAACCCGCACTTTTTGTTTAATGCCCTCAATGCGATTTCTTCTTTGATCCGTATTCGGCCGCAGCAGGCGCGGGAGTTGATTGCCAATCTGGCCGATTATCTGCGCTATAACCTAGCCAAGGGCGATGAGTTGATTGATATCCAAGAGGAAGTCAAACAAGTACGCGATTATGTGGCGATCGAGCAGGCGCGCTTTGGCGACAAGCTTGAAGTGGTGTTCGATGTCGACGATGTGCATTTTTGTGTACCTTGCCTCTTGTTGCAGCCGCTGGTGGAAAACGCCATTTTGCACGGCATTCAGCCACGTAGTGCGCCGGGCAGAGTGACCATAGAAGTGAAAAAACTCGATGCTGGCATTCGCGTGGCCGTGCGTGACACTGGTTATGGCATCAGCCAGGAGGTAATAGATGGCGTCGCCGCGGGTCGCATAGAAAGCAGCAGTATTGGGCTAATGAATGTGCACCAGAGGGTGAAGTTATTGTACGGCGAAGGTTTACAGCTTAAACGGCTTGAACCTGGGACTGAAGTCAGCTTTTATTTACCGGAAAATGAGGCGCAAGTATGTTAAAAGCCATCATAGTTGAAGATGAATATCTGGCCCGTGAGGAGCTGGAGTATTTAGTAAAGAGCCACAGTGAAATAGACATAGTGGCAAGCTTTGAGGATGGCTTGGAGGCCTTTAAATATCTGCAGGATCACGAGGTTGATGTGGTGTTTTTGGATATCCAAATTCCGTCCATCGATGGCCTATTGCTGGCGAAGAATCTGCATAAATCGACCCATCCACCCCATGTGGTGTTTGTGACTGCCTATAAAGAATTTGCGGTAGAAGCGTTCGAGCTCGAAGCCTTCGATTATATTCTCAAGCCTTACAATGAGCCGCGGATCATCAGCTTATTGCAGAAGATTGAACAGGCGGGGCGACAAGCGCCAAAGCCGCAACATGAAGCGGCGAGTAATGCCAGTCGTACCGTGAATTTAGTCAAGGGTGAGCGGATTATCGTCACGCCCTGCGAGCAAATTTATTACGCCGAGGCCGATGAAAAACTCACCTATGTGTATACCCGCACCGACCGTTATGTGATGCAGATGACCATTAGCGAGTTTGTCAGCCGCTTGCCCGCCGAGGGCTTTTTCCGCTGCCACCGTTCCTATTGCGTCAATATCAACAAGATCCGCGAAATCGTGCCTTGGTTCAATAGTACTTACCTGATCCGCTTGCATGATTTGTCGTTCGAGGTGCCCGTTAGCCGTAGTAATATTAAGGCTTTTCGACAGCTGATGAGGCTGTAATTGTCATTCATTCCTGCAGATCTGTATTTCATGCCTTAATTGATCGGCGCGAATGGCATCTCTCTTATAGTGGACTCAATTCCTGATCCCCTAAAGCGAGATGCATCATGACTAAAGAGATGAACCGTACTCGGTACCTGACCTTAGTTGGTACTATTATCACCCAGTTTGCACTCGGCTCAGTTTACACTTGGAGCCTGTTCAATGCGCAGTTGGCCGCGAAGCTCGACGAGCCTGTCAGCCAGGTGGCGTTTGTATTTGGTTTGCTGAGTTTGTCTTTGGCTGTGGCATCTTCCATGGCGGGCAAATTACAGGAACGCTTCGGCGTACGTAATGTCACCTTAGGCGCAGGCCTATTACTCGGGCTGGGATTCTTACTCACAGCCCAAGCCAGTAACTTAATGATGCTTTACCTGTGTGCCGGGATTTTAGTGGGCTTTGCCGATGGCACTGGCTACTTGATGACTTTATCTAACTGCGTGAAGTGGTTCCCCGAACGCAAAGGGTTGATTTCGGCGTTAGCGATTGGCGCTTATGGTCTAGGCAGCCTTGGATTTAAGTACATCAACGTGCTGTTACTCGAAAATACTGGCCTTGAAACTACCTTCCAACTTTGGGGCTTAATCGCCATGGCGCTGGTGTTATGTGGCGGCATGTTGATGAAAGATGCGCCTGCACAATCAGCCGCAAGTCAGCAAGCCGAAAGCCGCGACTTCACCCTCGCAGAAGCCATGCGTAAGCCACAATACTGGATGTTGGCGCTGATGTTCCTGTCTGCCTGTATGAGTGGTTTGTATGTGATTGGTGTAGCGAAAGATATCGGCGAGAAGATGGTCGACTTGCCAGTACTGGTGGCTGCTAATGCGGTTGCGGTAATTGCCATGGCGAACCTCAGTGGTCGTTTGGTGCTGGGTATCCTGTCGGACAAAATTCCTCGCATTCGGGTTATTTCGCTGGCGCAGATCATCACCTTAGTAGGTATGGTGTTACTACTGTTTGTACCTTTGAATGCTAACCTGTTCTTCGTTGCCGTTGCCTGCGTTGCCTTTAGTTTTGGTGGCACTATTACTGTTTATCCCTCACTGGTGAGCGACTTCTTCGGCCTGAATAACTTGACTAAAAACTATGGGGTTATCTACTTAGGTTTTGGTGTCGGCAGCATTATCGGTTCGATTGTCGCCTCGTTATTCGGTGGTTTTATTGCGACCTTCAACGTGATTTTAGTGCTGCTGGTGGTGGCGTTAGTGATGTCATTAACCATACGTATGCCAGAGCCTAAAACCCCAGTGTCAGCCAAGAAAGCCACTAAGAGTACACCGCGCTTAGTGAACATGACGGCAGAATCGGCGTAAGCACAAACACCTAGTCCGGCTTAGCCAAAAGTTAAAACAAAAATCCGCAGCTAAATGGCTGCGGATTTTTTGCTTTTTTATCACCTCAACAACAGGTAACTTGATAGCCATAAAGCGTTATTCAGGATGTGTTGATGTTAACGGACCCTCTTTTTTGGTTGGTGGCGATACCCGCAGTCTTGATTACGGGGATTTCTAAATCTGGTTTTGCGGGTGGTGTGGGCGGCTTAACTGTCCCGCTATTGGCGCTGGCCATTAGCCCTACCACAGCGGCGGCGCTCATGTTACCGCTGCTGATTTATATGGATTTTTTAAGCGTGCGTTCTTGGTGGGGGCAACATAATCCGCGTCATTTATGGATATTACTGCCCGCGGCGATAGTGGGTATTTTTATCGCTTATCTGTTGTTTGATAGGTTGAATGAAGAATATCTACGGGCGATTTTAGGCTGTGTGTCCCTCGGTTTTGGTTTGTATGGTTTGATTCTGGGGGATAAAACCCAAGCATCACCTTCACCTCTAGTAGGGCGCTTGTGTGGCTTAACAGCAGGATTTACTAGCTTTGTTGCCCATGCGGGCGGGCCGCCACTCAACGCTTATTTGTTACCGCTGCGTTTGGCTAAGGCAGAATTTTTAGCCACGGCTGTGGTATTTTTTGCTGTGGTAAATCTGGTCAAGCTTATCCCCTACAGTTTGCTTGGGCAGATTAACCAAGAGAATATTTTAGTTTCCCTGTTACTGGTGCCGCTGGCATGGTTAGGGGTAAAGTTAGGTTTGTTTATTCAAGATAAAATTAACGACAGGTTATTTAAGCGCATCATCTTGATTTTAATGGTGCTGGTGGGCGTACGTTTATTGTGGACGGCGTTATAGTTTTAAGCTTTGGGTTACATTAGTCTGTTAGAGTGCGCGGGTGTTTGGGCGTTTTGATCCCCAGCCGCCCTGAATTTACCTGATAAAAACTCAAAATTACGTTACTGTGAAATCTGCCTGCAATGAGTTTGAAGCTATGAAACGATTACTGATAATTATCTTAGCCTTAGGCCTTGGCGCTTGTGCTAGCGCGCCAGAACCTAAGCCTGTGGTAAAGCAAGTTGAACCCGCCACGGTTTGGAACGATAGCAATATCTCCGAACTGCATTCTGAGTGGCGCGGTGTGCCCTATCGTTTAGGCGGTGGCACTAAGCGGGGCATAGATTGCTCGGCCTTTGTGTCGGTCGCCTATCAGAAGATGTTGGGTATGACCTTGCCGCGCACGGTTGAAGAACAGCAAGCCCTAGGGAAACCCGTGCCGAGAAATCAACTGCGCAAGGGCGACTTAGTATTTTTCAAGACAGGTTGGAGCACGCACCATGTCGGCATTTATGTGGGAGACGATAATTTTCTCCATGTTTCCACTAGCCAAGGGGTGAAGATTTCGAGCCTGCATAACAGTTATTGGGCATCTAAGTATTGGAATGCACGGCGAATTTAGCACATCTTCTTTATGCACTTTCTTTATGCACTTTGGCTGATGAGTTAGCGGAGACAATATGTCCTTAGAGCCTGCGTTATCCCAGAGTGACCCTTTACCGACTTCTGTTTTTCTCGCCATTTTTTCGGCCGTATTCTTGCCCATGTTTTTGGCGGCGGTCGATCAAACCTTACTCGCGACAGCGACGCCAGCCATAGTTGAAGATCTTGGCGGCCTGCGCCAAGCCTCGTGGATCACTATCGGTTATATGCTGGCGATGGCCGCTTCTGTGCCGATTTATGGCTGGTTAGGGGATAACTTCGGTCGCGCGAAAATCCTGATGACCGCCATAGTGATTTTTGCACTGGGTTCCATCGTTTCGGCGAGTGCGGGCACTATGGATCATATGATCGCCGGACGTATCTTGCAGGGCATGGGCGGTGGCGGCTTGATGAGTTTGTCTCAATCCTTGATTGGTGAGTTAGTCCCCATTCGGCAGCGGGCGCGTTTCCAAGGCTATTTTGCCGCTATGTTTACCCTCGCGAGTGTTGGCGGCCCTGTTATTGGCGGTATTGTGGTACATGCCTATTCGTGGCATTGGCTATTTTGGGCGAATATTCCATTGGCCATGCTGGCGGTATGGCGACTCAATGGGCTGCATAAGCGCAGCGTTAAACCCGTACGCCAAGGCAAGTTTGATTTAGTGGGCGTGGTCTTGTTCCCGACCATTATCACCGCACTGTTATATTGGTTATCTGTGGCGGGGCAAGAGTTTGCTTGGCTTTCTGCGACCAGCTTAGGCTTTGCCGTCTTCGTGGTGTTCGGCATTCTAGGCTTGTTATTGTGGGAACGGCGATTGGCGAGCCCGTTTCTGCCGTTAGATTTACTGGCGAAGAAGGCCGTGTATATGCCACTACTAACGGCAGCGCTGTTTGCGGCTTGTTTGTTTGCGATGATCTTCTTCCTGCCGATTTATCTGCAAGTGGGTTTACACACCAATCCCGCCAAAACCGGTTTGCTGCTCTTGCCTATGACCTTTGGTATTGTTACTGGCTCGACGATTGCGGGCCGACTATTAAGTAAAGATGTCGCGCCTAAGTGGTTGCCGACCTTTGGTATGGGCTTAGCTTTCATCGGCTTGTTATTGATTAGCTTTGTGCCGCCTAATGCCAATGTGATCGGCGGCTTAGGTGTGTTGGTCGGAATAGGATTAGGGACTGTGATGCCGAGTGTGCAGCTCGTAGTGCAGAGCGTGTCGGGCAAGGCGCGACTCAGCCAGATCACGGCTATGGTGTCACTGTGTCGTTCTATGGGGGCAGCTATCGGTACTGCGCTGTTTAGCGTGCTGCTTTATAGTCTGTTGCCACTCACGGGTTCTGAACTTGGCATCGCCGCCATTAAAACATTGCCGACAGAGGTGGTGCATCAAGCCTTCCAGTACGGATTTATGGCCGCTGCGGGTGTGGCATTGTGTGCCGCGATAGTCGGTTTTTTATCCCCTGCAACGGCATTAAAAGATCACGATAGCGAAACTGCGCATTAAGCCTAGATTTGCAGGTGCACGACCCATTTAAGCCGTGTACTATTTGCGCTGAGCCGTATTTTTGTGGCCTTATTCGATTCCAGGACATAAGCATGACAACAACAAAACACTGGACCCTAAAGAGCATAGCCAACGAGTTGGGTGTCTCTAATGCCACTGTTTCTAACGCGTTTAATCGCCCCGACCAATTATCTGAAAAACGTCGTAACGACATTTTAGCTGCCTGCACTAAGTTGGGATATTTCGGACCAAATAAAGCGGCTCAATCCCTACGTAAGGGCAAGTTCGATACTGTCGCCTTGGTACTGTCGGACAGCGTGGAATACATGGTGTCCGATCCCGTCGCCAGTAAATTTATGAAGGGCGTGGCCTCTGTCTTGGAGCAAGAAAAGCTCAATTTGCTGCTGTTTTCGGGCAGTTCGGACAGCGTGAATGCGGTGGCCGACTTTGTGGATGGCTTTATTTGTTATGGTCGCCCGCGTAATGCCCTGTTGGCCGAGCAGTTAAAGCAGGTCAAGAAAAAGGTCGTCACCGTCGATTTTGATATCCACCGCAATGCATCAGTGAGCATAGACAATAAGTTAGCCGCCTATGAAGTGGCGAAACTGGCATTGCAGTCACCCGCAGACAATGTGGCTATTTTGGGGCTACGTTTGCTCGATACCCACTTAACGTGCCGCGTGTATGATCTGAATTTGTTAGAAATCGACACCTCAGTTGCCCATCAAAGATTACAGGGTTACTTGCAAGCGATTGAAGAAGTGAGCGTTATTCTGGGGCAGGACCGCATTTGGAATATCCCCGAGAGCAATGCCGACTATGCGGCGATAGCGGCAAAAGAAGCGTTGAATTCGACTCCACGGCCGAATGTGTTTTTATGCATGAGTGACTTAATCGCCTTGAGTGTGCTCGGTGAGGCGCAGGCCATGGGGCTGAATGTTCCTGAAGATGTGCGAGTCGTGGGCTTTGATGGCATAGATGAAGGCACACGTTCAAATCCGCCGTTAACGACAGTCTATCAATACTCTGAGCAGAAGGGCCGAAAAGCGGCGCAAATGTTTGTTAGTGATGCCGTGCATGCGGAAGTCTTGGGCTATGAATTACGTCTCGGTAAGAGCTGCTAGTCTCTACATCTTTTAACTAAAAAAGGCGCATTCAATGCGCCTTTTTGCTATCTCAACACTATGCCGCTTAGCTTGAACTTAAACCTAAGCTCAAGTCCGAACAGGAACGCAAGCTTATGCTTGAGCCAACAGTTTTGATAACGACACTTGTGTCTCTTTACCTTGCTTATCTAAAAGGATGATTTGGCCCTCTTTATTGGCAAAGTCGAGGGTGAGACTTGCCTGCGAATCGGCCGCTTTCCAAGATAAGGTTAACGTGCGTTCTGCGGATGCCATCGTAAAGCGGCCATCGAAGGCTGGGCTGCTATTACGCAGTTTAATCAGTTGAGTCAGCGCCTTAACGACAGGTTTCTGCATTGCTTGCTGCACTTTTTCACGGTTCAAATGAGGGCGATTGATATCGCGACCGACATGGGTGTTGTTGAGCAGTTCCATATCGTTTGGAATCGCCAGCAGTCCCGCGTAATACACCTGCGGAATACCTGGTGCGAAAAACTGAATCGCCCGCGCCATCAAATAATCTAGGTCATTCTGACCGAGGGCATCGTAATAGGTGCAGTTGATTTGATACAAATCGACGTTGCTGGCGGCCGCGCCTGTGGCTTGTAGACTCTCGCCCTTACTGTTGCCATGTATGGTTTCAACCAGATTATCGATTTGATTTTCGGTCAATAATCCGCGCAAGCCATCCATAGGGCCGACGTCGATAATGCCGATGCCGTCGTGGGTGTCGAGTACGGTAATGCAGTTGCGCGGCGCCATTTCGAGCCAATGGGTCAAGGCTTGGCAATCTTGGCTAAACAGCGTGTGCAGGATGAGCGGTGGCAGGGCGAAGTCGTACACCATGTCGACCCGTTTGGCGATCTCGACCTGAGTCATGTGGTGCGAATGGATTTCGGCCAGGGTTGTCATGCCTAACTCATTGGCTTGCTTAGCTAATTTATCCACGAACTCGAAGGATTCTTCAATCATAAAGCAGCTAGTGCCGGGCTTTTTAATTGCATAGCCCGCAGCATCTAAGCGGATCAGATTCACTTTACTGTGGTCGAAACGCGCCAGCACTCGGTTTAAATAATCTTTACCTGCGACGGAATGAACGTCGATATCGATTTGATTGCGGGTAAAGGTGGTCCAAAACTCTTCGGTCGAGCCATCGGCTAAGGTGTAAGTGCTAAAACAACTGCCCGGAC
Organism: Shewanella sp. SP2S2-4; assembly: GCF_031932025.1. Taxonomy (NCBI): domain Bacteria; kingdom Pseudomonadati; phylum Pseudomonadota; class Gammaproteobacteria; order Alteromonadales; family Shewanellaceae; genus Shewanella; species Shewanella sp. SP2S2-4. The sequence goes on along the minus strand of NZ_JAUOER010000033.1, from coordinate 31,640 downwards.
GCGGACGATAGATAGCGGCTTGATCTTGCTCGCTTAACCCCTCAGGAAATACCTTGTCTTTGGTTAAAAACAAATCCCAGTAAGCCGATTGCTTGCCGTGCTTGAGTACGTCTTTAAATTCTGGCGATTCGGCGGACATGTGGTTAACGATAAGGTCGGCCATGATGTCGTAGTCATCACCAATGCGTTTAACGTCATCCCAATTGCCTAACCGTGAATCGACTTGTACATGGTCTATCGGATCGAAGCCCGCATCACTGCCGTCAATGGGAAAATAGAAAGGCAAAAGATGCACGCCGCCGAATAGACCTTGCAACTCGTCATCGAGCAGTGCTTTGAGCTCCTTGAGCCCTGCATTGGTAATTCTGTCGACATAGGTGATCAGTTGCACTTGGTTTTTCATACTTTGCCCACGCTTGAGTTGTCTTTTTAGAGTAAAGGTTTATGGCAATCCTTTAATTGATTGCACAACTAAACTTAATCGATTAAGTTGTATATTTAACCAATATGAAACATTATTCAAGTGGTTTGTTGGATTTTTGAGTTAGTCTCAAGTTTTGGGGGAGGCTGGCTCACTGCTGTACACAAAAGCCGAAACCCTTTCAGCATGCTGTTACTGAGCTGCTGAGAGCGAGTAGGTATAATAACGATAAGGTGAAATGGTATGGTAAGTGATTCAAAAGGTTGCGATAACCGCAATCATACCCGTATTCGGGTACTCACATATTTAATGTTTTTCATGTTCGCTATGACCTCAGATGCCGTGGGCGTCATTATTCCTGAGTTGATATCCCAGTTTGGTTTGTCCATGTCGCAGGCCAGTGCCTTCCATTATATGCCGATGATTTTTATCGCGGTGAGTGGACTGTTTTTAGGCTTCTTGGCGGATAAGATAGGGCGTAAGTTAACAATTCTATTAGGGTTATTGTTATTCGCGCTCGCCTGCTTCATGTTCGCGTTGGGGGAGTCATTTTACTATTTCTTGTTCCTACTCGCCTTTGTCGGCACGGCGATTGGCGTCTTTAAAACCGGCGCGCTGGGGCTTATTGGCGATATCTCGACTTCCTCAAAACAGCATTCGAGCACTATGAATACGGTGGAGGGCTACTTTGGTGTCGGCGCCATGATAGGGCCGGCCATCGTTAGTTATTTACTGATCAGCGGCGTCTCTTGGAAGTATCTGTATTTTGGCGCGGGTTGCTTCTGTTTAGTACTGTGTTGGTTAGCTTATCGGGCGGATTATCCGCAAATCAAACGTTCTTCGACGGATGCCATTAACCTTGCCAGCACCTTTAAGATGATGAAAAACCCTTATGCATTAGGGTTCTCACTCGCGATAGGTTTATATGTTGCCACCGAAGTGGCGATTTATGTGTGGATGCCGACCTTGCTGCAAAGCTATCAAGGCGATTACACCACCTTGGCCGCTTATGCCCTAACGATCTTTTTTACCCTGCGTGCGGGTGGCCGCTTTTTAGGTGGCTGGGTGCTCGATCGCTTCCCGTGGCAGCAAGTAATGTTCTGGTTTAGCTTCGCGATAAGTGCTTGTTATCTTGGGTCTATGATCTACGGTATTGAAGCGGCAGTCGTCTTGTTGCCCTTGTCTGGGCTGTTTATGTCGATGATGTATCCCACACTTAATTCTAAGGGGATTAGCTGTTTTCCCGTAGATCAGCATGGCTCTGTGGCTGGGGTGATTTTGTTTTTTACTGCCGTGTCCGCTGCCGTTGGGCCCTTGTTGATGGGGTTAGTGGGCGATATTTTCGGCCATGTTAAATATGGCTTCTACCTCGCCACTGGTTTTGCCATTTTGTTATGCCTCTTGAGCGGATTTAATCTCGTTAAAGATCCTGCCCGTCATTTGTTAACTTTCGATGCGCACTAATTTGGGCTGTGACAGAAAATATTTTTCTGTCACATTTCTTCAATTAATCAATATGTTGATATGGTACACCCAGAGTGCGAACCAAAATTGTGCAAAAAACACACTTGCTTTTTGTTATTAAGTTGCTAACTTGTTAACTTAATCGATTAAGTTGATTCGGGGTTCAGTTCAATATGACCTTGAACAATCACTAAGATGGTTCTTCGATTAATCACAATTCGGTAGATGTAGCTATGGGGAGAGCGGGCTGCATCTCAAATATGGGTGGGGACATAAAAATGATAAAAAGCACATCACAGAAATTCTTGTTAAGTACATTGGCCGTGTTGGTGAGTTCTCACCTTTGGGCAGCCGACGCACCACAACAGGAAGAAGCTAAGAAAGACGCGTTAGGTTTAGAAAGAATTACCGTGACTGGGGTTGCCCGTGGCACTCGTGTTATGGATTCGAGTGTGTCAGTCAGCAGTGTGTCACTGGCTGAGCTTGAAGTGAGTACGCCGCGTTCATCGGCCGAAGCATTCCGTATTATTCCGGGGATGAAGGTCGAGTCTACTGGCGGTGAAGGTAACGCTAACATAGCTGTGCGTGGTTTACCTGTGGCGTCTGGTGGTGCTAAGTTCCTGCAAATTCAAGAAGATGGTTTGCCAATCCTACAGTTTGGCGATATCGCCTTTGGTAACGCAGACATCTTTTTACGCTTAGATTCAACAGTGCAAACCATTGAATCTATCCGTGGCGGCTCTGCATCGACTGCGGCCAGTAATGCCCCTGGCGGCATTATCAACGTGATCAGTAAAACCGGTACTTCGGATTCGGGCAGTGTGGCTACCACCTTAGGGCTGGATTACGATACCTTCCGTACCGACTTTGAATACGGCACTAGCATCAACGACAGCCTGCGTTTCCATGTGGGTGGTTTTGTGCGTACGGGCGAAGGCCCACGCGATGCTGGCTATAACGCAAACAAAGGCGGCCAGATCAAAGCTAACTTAACCAAAGAATTTGATAAAGGTTATGTTCGTCTGTATTTCAAACATTTAGACGATAAAAGCATTGGTTACTTACCTATGCCTATGTACTCAGATGGCAGTTCAATCCCAGGTTTTGATGCTAAATCCGATGCAATTCAATCCGCGTATTTCCAATCAACCTTGAGCTTAGGTGCCGATGGCGAACGTCGCCGTGGCGATATGCGCGATGGCATGAATCCTGTGGTTAATTCTGTCGGCTTAGAAGCCTCATTCGATTTAGGTAACGATTGGCAGGTCGAAAACCGTTTCCGTTTCTCCGATGTGAGCGGCAACTTCATCGCGCCATTCCCAGCCGAAGTGGCCAACGGTAGCGACATTGCCACCAGTATTGCTGGCACTGGCGCTAAGTTGATTTACGCCAATGGACCTAATGCGGGTAGTCAGATGGACGGTTTAGCCATGCGTATCAATACCTTCGATGTGCAGATGAATGACTTTGGCTCAATCGTAAACGACTTAAAATTGACTAAAACCTTCGACGATACCAGCGTGACCTTAGGCTATTACAACGCCACCCAAAACATCGGCATGAGTTGGATGTGGAACTCTTATCTGATGGAAGTAAAAGGCGATAATGCCGCGCTATTAGATGTGGTTGCCGCCGATGGTACTGCGTATTCTGACAATGGCCTCTATGGTTATGGCGTACCTTACTGGGGAAATTGTTGCCAACGTAATTACGATACCGACTACACCATTAAAGCGCCTTACCTCGCGTTAGCCTCGAGTTTTGGTGACTTGTCCCTCGATGCCAGTGTGCGTTATGACAGTGGTGATGCGAGCGGTAACTACGCCGGTAGCGTCCAATCGCAAGTGGATATGAATCTCGATGGGGTGATTTCAATCCCTGAGCAGAGTGTATCTTCCATCGATAATGCTAACCCTCAGCCAGTAAATTACGATTGGAGTTACACCTCTTACTCGTTAGGTGCTAACTATCAGTTTGCCAGTGACTTAGCTGCTTTTGCACGCTTGAGTCATGGTGGCCGCGCCAATGCCGACCGTCTGTTATTTGGTAAGGTGCGTGCCGATGGTTCAGTGGCGAAGGAAGATGCAGTTGATATCGTTGACCAGTACGAGTTAGGTGTTAAATACCGTTACGATGATTTGTCTGTGTTCGCGACAGCGTTCTACTCTGAAACCGAAGAGCAAAACTTTGAAGCCACAAGCCAACGTTTCTTCGACCGTAAGTACAAAGCCAAAGGTATCGAAATCGAGTCGGCCTATTTTATCGGTGACTTCGACTTTAGAGGCAACCTAACCTGGACCGATGCTGAGATTGCTAAAGATGCATTGACGCCAGAAGTGGTGGGCAATACCCCAAGAAGACAGGCTGACTTTATCTACTCTTTGATGGGCCGTTACAACTTTGACCAAGGTTCAGTGGGCGTTAACTTAATCGGTACCACGGATTCTTATGCTCAAGATAATAACGACTTAAGTTTCGACGGCTACAACCAAGTAAATGCCTTTGCAACTTACAATCTGACCGAAGCCATGAGTGTGTCTTTAAACGTCAACAACTTGTTTAATGCCACGGGTATTACTGAAGCGGAAGAAGGCTCAATCCCTGATAACAATATCATCCGTGCCCGTACCATTAATGGCCGCACCACGAGTGCGACGCTGAAATACGAGTTCTAAGCGGATATTGGTACAGAAACTGTTTATACAGAAAAAATGCTAAGCCCAAAACAGCCCATGAAAGTGGGCTTTTTGTCTGATACAAAATGCAGAATATAGAATACAAAGTTGGAGTGAAAATGACGGTATTACTCAGTTTCGGTGAGGTGTTAGTAGACTTGCTGCCGACCGATGCCACGGGCAAACATCACCAGCCGATTGCCGGTGGCGCGCCCGCCAATGTGGCCGTAGGTTACGCGAAACTCGGCGGTCAGAGTTACTTTGCTGGCGGCATCAGCGCCGACCATTACGGCGTCATGTTAAAGCAAGCCTTAGCGGAGCAGGGTGTGGCGACCGATTATTTGGCCGAAGTACCGGGCGCCGCTACCGCGACTGTACTGGTCAATTTAGATGAGCAGGGTGAGCGCACTTTTGAGTTTAACCGCACTGGCACTGCCGATATGCGCTACAGCAATCAGCATTTCGACCATATTCCATGGCAGGGGATTGATATCTTTCACCTTTGCTCGAATACCTTTACCGAAACCGCCATTTTTAACACTAGCCTTTATGGCGCGCGTTGTGCCAATGCGTTCGCGACCTTAGTGAGCTTTGATGTGAACCTGCGTTTATCCCTGTGGCAAGACTTGTCCTTGCTGGCCGAGCGGGTTGAGCAGTGTTTCCGTTACACCCAAGTGCTGAAAATGAGCCGTGAAGAAGCGGACTATTTAGCGCTGGCGCGGGATAAGAGTTTCGAAGACTATTTGCAGTTTTGCCTCGCCCAAGGGGTTGAGGTGATTTTGGTCACCGATGGCGCCAATCCAGTGCAATGCATCACAGCGTTGCAAAGGTTTAGCGTACCCGTCCCCAAAATCTCTGCCGTCGATACCACGGCTGCAGGTGACAGTTTTATCTCAGGTTTTCTGTTCGCCTTAGGCTTAGAGTTAGAATACGACTTAGCGTATTTAACGCTGCAACAAAGGCTCGAAAGTAAAGCGCACTTAGAGGCGGCGGTGGTATTTGCCACTCGCTGCGGCGCGATTACCTGCGGGCAAAAGGGCGCGTTTCCTTCTTTGCCCACACTGGCGCAGGTCAGCTAAACCTGACTGCATTAACGATAAAATCCAAGGCGAGCCTGTTGAGTTTGCCTTGGATTTTTTGTCTTTTAGATTTTCCGCCCACCATTTTCAATAGCATAGCGCGAACCCAATCACGTTTTAGTCGCCCCCTTTTCCGAGCATTTATGCTATTTTAGCTGCGACTTAAGGTCGAAGATGCAGCGGCTTCTTCCATGCTTGATGTCGACATTTTTTATTTCGGCAGGGTTTTATTTCAACATCACTGGGGATTTCCTATGAGCAAAGCAAAAATCGGTATTGTGACGGTAAGCGATCGCGCCAGCGCGGGGATTTATGAAGATATCTCAGGCAAGGCGATTATCGACACGCTCAACGACTACCTCACCAGCGAGTGGGAGCCGATTTATCAAGTGATCCCCGATGAGCAGGATGTGATTGAAGCGACGCTGATCAAAATGGCTGACGAGCAGGATTGCTGCTTGATTGTCACCACGGGCGGCACTGGACCTGCGAAACGCGATGTCACCCCAGAAGCCACAGAAGCCGTATGCGATCGCATGATGCCAGGCTTTGGCGAGTTGATGCGCACTGAATCCTTAAAGTTTGTCCCCACCGCCATTTTATCCCGCCAAACCGCAGGTTTACGGGGGGATTCTTTGATTGTGAACTTGCCCGGCAAGCCAAAATCGATTCGCGAATGTTTAGATGCCGTGTTCCCCGCTATTCCTTACTGTATCGATTTGATGGAAGGCCCGTATTTAGAGTGCAATGAGTCGGTAATCAAACCATTCAGGCCTAAGGCTAAGTAAGCTTCTATCTAGCTTGTAAAAACAATAAAGCCACTGAAATTCAATGGCTTTATTGTTTTGTTCGTTTAGGGCTCATAACTGATTAATCTGCTGCTTTAGCTCGTACTCTGGCTCTGTCACGATTTTTTCAAGTACTTGTACTCGCTCGATCAGTGCTTGGTTTTGTAGGCTGAGTTGAGTCACTTTATCCTTAAGATGGCTATCGTCTGCGGCGCCTACTCCAAATTGGCGTGCCTTTAGATAGTGCTTAAACATCTCAGTGGCACTCATACCTATGATGAAGGTGACCATAATCACCATTAAGACATATTCGTTTTCCATAACAAACTCCCGTGGCTATTGAGGTTTTCAACTTGGAGACGATTTGGCGATCGCCGCCAAGTTGAGCAATCGATTTACCTTACAAACCGAAGATCACTTTTTCACTCTTGAGCGACCTTTCCATGCCAAACGCCAGCAATACCGCAATGGCGAGTGTGCCTAAGGTCGAAACCAGTAACTGCAACATGGGCAAGTCTTTACCTTTGATAAAGTCCATTAAGGCCTGTTGTTGACCCGAGACTGGCAGCCACTGCAGCATGTCTGGCGCTATGTTGTAGCTGGCGGCCATCGACAAGGCTAAGGGCACAAACAACACCATAGTCAGATAGGATTGGGCTTCCTTAAAGGTTTTCGCCATAAAAGACACAAACAGTTGCAGGCAAGCGGCCATTAACGCGACGGGAATACCGACCACTAACATCAGCGCCATAAATTCCGTGGTGATGTTGACGCTAAAGCCGAGTTCTTGCCAAGGCACAAAGGTGTAGGCGACTTTAGATACCAGCAAAATCAGCACTAAGCCTAATAAGGCAAACAGACTCACAGCGATGATTTTCGACAACACTAACTGGCGTGTGGTCAGTGGATGACTGAGTAACAGAGCTAGCGAGTTACGTTCGCGTTCACCCGCGCTGGTATCTATGGCGAGGTTCATGCCCGAGATAAACACTGAGTAAATCATAGTGAAAATCGCGATACCTAAGATCATCCCGCCCTTCGAATCTGTGGTCGCTTGGTCGTGGACACTGACCTTCAGTGGCTGCATCACGCGGGGATCTATACCGCGGGCTATCAGCCGTAGACTGCCCATTTCTGTGCTGTAGGACTGCAGTTGCTTCTCGAGTCGGCGAATCGAGTTTTGCAGTTTTTCATTGGAATTATCGGCAACAATCGTGATCTCGGCGCCTTTGCCTTGGTTCATTTGCGCGGCATAGTCTGTGCTGATGATAAGCTCTATGGCCTTAAGTTCACTGTCCTTAGCTTCACCGCTGTTAATACCTTTATTCGATAAAAAACGGACTAAATCCGGCGCTTTATCAGGGTTGGTAATAGTGATTTTTAGATCGTCTGGACTCGTCAGCTGACCAATTAACACCATAAACAGGCCGCACATGATCAGCGGCGTGCCTATGGCGTAATAAAGCCCCGCCATCACAGAGCGCTTATCGCGAGCGGCATCGATGAGTTCTTTACGAACCATAGCGATTATTTTATTCATACTGTCATTCCTTTAACCATGTTCTTAAATGTCATGCCTTTACATATCAATGTCTTAAAGGTTAAAACCTGCGGGCGTGATCTCTGCTGGGTCATCATGCCGCTATCCCTTCATCTGTGCCGATCAGTTGAATAAAGGCTTCTTCGAGTGAGTCCTTACCCGTTTGGGTGCACAGTTCGGTGGGGCTGCCAATGGCGACGACTCTGCCTTGGGCCATGACGATCACTTGGTCGCATAGCGCGGCGACTTCCTGCATCACATGGCTAGAGAACAGCACGCAATGTCCTTGATTCTTAAGGTCAATAAGAATGTCACGCAGCAGGCGAGTGCTCATCACATCCAGCCCTCGGGTTGGTTCGTCGAGGATAATATTGCTCGGGCTGTGGACTATGGCCTGTGCTAGGGCGGTTTTCATCCTTTGTCCTTGGGAAAAGCCTTTGCAGCGGCGATCGCTAATGTCTTCCAAACGTAATTTCGCAATCACTTGGCTGGTGGCTTCCTTGGCCTCTTTGGGTGATAAGCCGCTTAGTTCGGCAAAATAACGAATGTATTCCCGTGGCGTTAAACGTTCGTACAGACCAAAAGGGTCGGGGAATAATCCGAGTTGCTGCTTAGCGCCGATAGGGTCGATGGCGACATCTATGCCTTCGATTTCTGCTTTGCCGTTATCGGGTTTCAGCAAGCCAAAAATCGTGCGTAAACAGGTAGTTTTACCCGCGCCGTTGGGGCCGAGTAATCCTGTGATTTGGCCGTTTTGGGCGACGAAGCTTAAGTCATTGAGCGCCTGTACGTCACCGATGCGCTTGGAAAGGTTGGATACTTTGATCATGGCTTACTCCTTGGCCCCAGTGCTGGCGTTATCATCAGTCGTTGTGGTTTTTGTGCTGGTCGCATCAAGCGGTTCTACCGAGCTGGCATTCAAATAAAAGCTGCGGCGCACATCTTTCTTTAAACATTCGCCGTCGAGATCCTTAACGGAACCCGAGCGAACGAGATCGGCAATCAGGTTATTGGCGCAGGATTGATAGGCTACGCCGTGGGTCGCATAGGGTGCGACAAAGTGCTTGGCATTGGTGAGTTTTTCCATCGCTAACTCGCCCCAACTCGGTGGTGTCGCAGGGTCGATTTCGCCGGATAACAACAATGTCGGAATATCGCTGCTGATGGGCTCGCTAAAGCTGTCATCGACCGCGGGGACTTTCCATACTTCACACGTGGCTTCTAAGCCTTCGAGCATAGTTTTGCCCATAAAGGAGTGCTGAGCCTGCTCGCGCATGGCGGGCGTAATACGGTGCATATCTTCGCCACAGACCACGGATGCGTGCATACCCATCGCCATGCCAGCATTGTCGATAGTGAGGGAATACAAACCGAGTATGGGTTGGAAGTTGTGTTTTGCGGCTTGATGAATTGCATGGGGCACTAAGGCGCGCACATTGGCTTGATACAGCGCCATGCGGATGGAGCCGTAGAACTTACCGCGCGTCATTGTCAGCATAGTCTTTTCACCTGTGACAGGATCGTAGACGTTTTCCATCACAGGCGCTTTGGCGAGTGAGGCCGCGACTTGGTCGAATTCGGCTTTAAGCTCAGGGAATTGCGTATGACAAGCGGTGGTTTCTTGGCAATCCTTAAAGAGTAAATCAAAGCCTCGATCAATCGATGCGCCGATTTCTAACACGCTTTGCTGCATTGGCACTATGCCGTCTAAGGTCACTGTGGCTAAGTGTGCAGGGTATAAACGCATGTAAAGCTGCGCCATACGCGTGCCGTAGGATATACCGTAAACATGCAATTTTTTGTAGCCCAAATGCTGGCGCACGGCTTCGAAGTCTTTAATCGCATTGAGGCTACCGTATTGGGTGACGTCGGCATCGATTTTGGCTAAGCATTTTTGGGTTTCGGCTAAAGTGTCGGCATTGTCATCATCGAATGACAGTGGAGATTGTGCGCCTTCATCACAGGTCAGCAGATTCGAGCGGCCTGTGCCCCTTTGGTCGATCAGCAAGATATCCCGCTGTTGGCGGACTTTGCTCAGCATGGCATCGAAACCCGCGGCATTGTCTATGGCCGATTGTCCTGGGCCGCCAGCAATGGCGAGCAAGGCTTCTTCATGGTTGACGTTTTTCACCGCAGGCAAGACGACGTAATGCACTTGGATCTGTTTGCCATCGGGTTTGTTAGGATTTTCTGGCACAGTCACAAAACCGCAGTTTAGGCGATCGGATACGCCTTCCACATAACAAGTGTCGGTGTTATTAGCCATGTTCCTAGCTATATCAGCCGCTTGTGTCTGTTGGCTTTTCACATCACTCGCCCACGTCGCCGTACTTGCCATCGCCAGCATAAGTGCGCTCATGCTTAACATGCGTGTGCTTAAAATACGCTTGCACCATGTGGCATTAGTTGCGCCATGCCGTGGCCGAGTTGGCGAAGGGCGTTGAGCGGTTTTGCTTAACTTCCTGTGTGTCATGCTATCTATCATGCGCGCTTTCCTTTTTGCATTTCAGGACGAGTGTGTTAATTTAACTACCAGTGTATCGGTGTATCAATGTATTAATACAGTGTGTAGAGGCTAATGTTAGAACTTTTAAATGTCAACCCCAGTAGTGGTGAACCAATTTACAAGCAATTACACGAACAAGTCGTGCGTTTAATTGTGGGCGGTCAGCTACAAGTGGATGATGTCTTGCCCTCTGTGCGCCAGATTGCCGAGTATCTTGCGGTGAATCCTATGACTGTCTCCCGCGCGATTCAGCAGCTTGTCGATCAGGGGTGGCTCGAGCGCCGCCGCGGCCAAGCGACAAAAGTCGCGCTGCGCACTGAGACTATGGCATCGGGGGCGAGCATGCTCGAACCCCAGCTCGATGCTTTGTTGTCGCAGGCTAAACAGTTAGGCGTCAGCCTGCCCGAGTTAATGCAATTGATAAATGAACGCTGGCAAGACTAGCGTTAACCTACTGTCACTTATCGATAAAATAGAATAAAAAAGGATGATATTCGATGGACCAAGCGTGCACACCAATACTTGAATTTAGCCAAGTGAATAAAGTCTTTCGCGGTAAAGGCGCAGGTGAAAAGTGGGCGCTTAAGGATTTATCGTTAACCTTGTCGGCGGGCATGGTGGTCGGGTTATTAGGGCAAAATGGGGCGGGTAAATCGACCCTAATGCGCTGCGCTTTGGGTGTGCTCATGCCGGATTCAGGCAGTATTGTTACCTTAGGCGAAACGCCCGAAAACTTAACCTCAAAGGCAAAGGAGCGCTTAGGTTATGTGCCGCAGCAACCTTTTGGTTATGAAGGTTTTACCATCGAACGCGCCCTCGATTTACACCGCAGTTTTTATCCCAATTGGGACATGCAATTAGAGCAAGATTGGCTAGTACGGTTCGAGCTAGATGTGACTCAACAGGTGCAACGTTTATCTGTGGGGCAAAGGCAATCGCTAGCCTTGATTATGGCGATGGCCTATCGCCCTGAGCTATTGATCCTCGATGAGCCCGTCGCCAGTCTCGATCCGATTGTACGGCGTAAATTTATGGTCGATTTGTTCGATCTCGCCCTCGAATCGGGTTCAGCTGTATTGTTTTCATCCCATATCACCTCAGATATCGAGCGGGTTGCCAGTCATGTGGCGCTGATTAAACACGGCGAATTAGTGCTGTTTAAAGAAATCGATGCCCTACGGGAACAAGTGCGTTTACTCACACTCGCACCCGAAACGGTTTTGCCTGAGTCGGCCACTGTGTTGAGTCGTGTCGGTGATTCAGTGCTGGTGGATTTAGGCGAGCACAGCGCGCCAATATCGTGCGTGTTAAAGAACGAAGCCCTTAATCTGGAACAGCTTTTTATGGAGCTACACAGATGAGTGCGCCAGAACTAAACATCACGCCGACGGCTAAGATGAAAGGCGCGCGGTTGATGAATCCATTTAATGGCATGCTGCGTCTTTGGTGTTTTGACGTCGGCAGTGTGAGCTTTTTAGGTACTGGCTTACTGGGAATGATCTTAGGTTGCATTACAGCGTTGCAGGGCAAAAGCGACAGTGCTGAATTGTTGTTTTCTATGGGAATAGTTTCAAGCTCGGCGGCGGTAGCATGGCAACTCATACGCTTGATGGCGAGTGAATGCGCCCAGTTAATTCCCCATTATCGCCGCCATATTTATATCCAAAGCGCAGTGGTGTTAACCTGCGTGTTTAGCATAAGCGTATTGTTCTGTTTAGCTCTGGGTTCAACGTCTAGCCTACCCACCTTAGTGTTGGCCTTGGTGATGAGTCTTGCCTTTATTTACCTGTGTTTACTCAGCACTCAGTGGTTTTATGCTTCCTTCTTACTGTTTGTTTTAGTGCCGTTTATCTCCTTGATTACAGGTTATATCCCCCTATGGTTAAGCGCGATTGCACTGGTGGCGTTAGGTGCTTTCATTATCCGTATCTGCCGCGCTTTACCTTGGCGTGCTGAGGCGAGAACTGTGTACCTCAATGGCCTCGAAATGGGCTGGTTCTGGCTGCCCAATTTGCAATCGATGCGTATCTTGAGCCGCTTTGAGCGTTATCTGCATCCCACCAATTTTTTTATCGGCCCCATGCTGACGATTTTACTGCTGCTCATACCGGCAGTCTGCCTAGTGCTTGGGGTGTTGTCGCACCAATTCCATCAGAATTTCCCCGTGTTACTGCTGTTGGCACAGTTCAGCGTGATTATGTGTTCGCTGGTGCATTGGAGCCGAGTGCAACGCTCGCGCTCGACAGAAACCTTATTGCTGATGCCAGGATTTGATGGTCGAAAAGGACTCATAGCGGCTTTTTGCCGTGGGCAGCAACGACTGCTGAATGTGGTGGTCGGCATTATGCTGGCGTGTAGTCTGCTGCTGGGTTGGCTCAGTGGTGATCTGAATATGCAGTTAGTAGGTCATCTGGTGCTTAGCACTTACTGGGCCTGCGCTTTGACCTTAGGTTTTGGCTGCATGTGTCGCCGAGTGTTGCATGTCACGCTCACTATGACGGTTGTTGCGGGGCATTCCCTGTGGGTGTCCATCAGCCTTGCATCGTTACGCGATGGCGGCAATCTAGGTGATTGGTTTATCTGGGATATGCTCTTAATGATACTTGGGAGCATAGTCCTGTTTTGGGGCAAGAAAACCCTCTGGAAGGGAGATGTCATTAGCGGCTAAACGGATATAGATTGCGATATTGGGACTTAGCTTGTACAAGATTAGAGCAAAAACTCTTAGTTTTTGGCTGGCCTTCAGGTAGAATGGCGCAAAAGCGGTACACTTGTAAGCTAAAAGGTGAGTCTCTTATGTCTCTCGATCAATATCATGTTATTCGACTATTACAGCAGCAGAGCGAGTCTTTAAAAGACGCAATAGCGCTGGAAGGTTTTGAAATGGCCGCTCCTTGGCATCAGGTGAGTTGGCAGGCCTTTGACCAAATTAGCAGTAAAATTGCACAAGTGTTGATCGAACTTGGCGTACAAGTGCAAGACCGTTGCGTTATTTTGGCGCAAAACTGCCCACAGTGGACCTGTGCCGATGTCGGGACGCTTAAAAGTCGCGCCGTTGTGGTGCCGATTTACCCCACCAGTACCGTCGAGCAGGCAAGCTTTATCGTTAACGATGCCGCGGCGAAGGTTATGTTTGTCGACGATGCTAAGCAATATGCTATGGCCTGCGAGCTTCAAACCTTATGCCCAAGCCTAGAGCATGTGATTGTTTTTGATGCCAGCGTGGCACTCGCAGCCGACAAAGCTTTCCAGCATTGGCATTTAGATGCCCTGCTAGCGGGCGATGCGAAAGCGATGACACAAGAAGTTGAGCTTAACCAGCGTTTACAGGCGGCTAATCTCGATGATTTACTGACCTTAATTTATACCTCTGGCACCACGGGCGATCCTAAAGGCGTGATGCTGGATTACCGCAATATGGCCTCGACTATACGTCAACACGATCATATTTTGCCTTTTAAAGCTGGCGATGTGTCTTTGGCATTTTTGCCATTAAGTCATGTATTTGAGCGCAGTTGGAGTTTCTACGTTTTGTGCCGTGGCGGTCATAACGTTTATCTGCAAAATACCCAAAGAGTGAAAGAGGCGATTAGCGCCGTACGTCCACATACCTTGTGTGTGGTGCCGCGTTTCCTCGAAAAAGTGTACAGCGCCGTACAAGATAAAGTCGCCAAGTCAGCCGATGGCCGTAAGAGGCTGTTTGCTTGGGCTATGCGCGTTGGCGGGCGTCAGTTCGAAGTCGGCCAAGGTCGTGCTAAGGGCGGATTATGGTTATCGCTGCAATGGCGTTTAGCTAACAAACTTGTGTATAGCAAGTTGCAAGCTGTGCTCGGTGGACGTTTGAAGTTTATGCCCTGCGGTGGCGCGGCATTAGATGTGAATGTTGGCAGTTTCTTTCATGCGATTAATATTCCTGTACTTTGTGGGTACGGCATGACCGAAACCAACGCCACCGTGACCTGTAACACCTTGGACAATCGTGTTGCCGGATCAAACGGTAAAGTCCTACCTGAAATCGAAATTAAGCTGGGTAAGGACGATGAGATTTTAGTTCGTGGCGCGACTGTGATGCGTGGTTATTACAATCGTCCTGAAGATACCGCTGCTGCATTTGAAGATGGTTGGTTAAAAACCGGTGATGCAGGGCGTTTCGATGCGAAAGGTAACTTATTTATTACCGACCGTATCAAAGAGTTAATGAAAACCTCTAACGGCAAATATATTGCGCCGCAACGGGTTGAGGGCGCCGTGGGCTGTTGTCCTTTTATCGAACAAGTGGCGATTATTGCCGATGCGCGTAACTATGTGACCGCCTTAATTGTGCCAGCGTTTGAGTCACTGGAAGCGTGGGCGAAGGACAAAGGGCTGAAGTATGAGTCGCCTTTAGAATTGCTGCGCCATAGTCATGTGGTTGAACATTTTGAGCAGCGCTTAAAGCAGTTGCAGCATGAGCTGGCGGGATTTGAACAGATTAAAAAGTTCACCCTCTTGCCTGAAGCTTTCTCGATGGAAGCGGGTTTAATTACCCCAACGCTCAAGTTGCGCCGCAAAATGATTTACCATAAATATGCCCATGAAATAAATGCTATGTATAACAACTGATTGTTAAGTCATTGTTACTAAAGGCCGCTATTGCGGCCTTTTTTGTTTCTGCTACTTCCTGAAGCGCCTAACTTAGCTTAAAATTCGCCCCGTTTACTGGTGCGCACGAGGCGCAAGGTGTCGGTGTAAAGGATAGTTAAATGGAACTTTCGATTCGTCATTTATGCGCCGCTGTCGGTGCTGTGTTACTTTCTTCTTTTGCGGTCATTCCTGCTGCGGTGGCGGCGGATTTCGACAAAGTGGTTCACGGTCCCGTGGATCTTCCTAACGGCCAATGGCTCGATTTCTACCAAAAAGACCAGCACGTATGGAGCGAAATGCTCTACGGCGATGCGCCAGGCGTGCGCATTGACGATTACGGCCGCGCTGAAATTGTGGCGGTGTTTTACTATGACTTCGATAAGGGTGGCACCAAAGAAGTGATCGTCATGCTCAAGGATGAAGATGGTCAGCATCTGCGCGGCTATGGTTTTGAGGGGGAAGAGCTGACTAAACTACCGCGCCTACAAGTTGTGCTCGATGCAGTGGCACCGACCATTACCACATTTACCGTGGGCGGCGTCCGTAAAGTGCTAAGCCAAATTCCGCCACAG
The DNA here is from genome assembly GCF_031932025.1 of Shewanella sp. SP2S2-4. Lineage (NCBI taxonomy): Bacteria > Pseudomonadati > Pseudomonadota > Gammaproteobacteria > Alteromonadales > Shewanellaceae > Shewanella > Shewanella sp. SP2S2-4. The sequence goes on along the minus strand of NZ_JAUOER010000033.1, from coordinate 15,972 downwards.
CAATACCGTATGACCTATGAGGCTGAGGGTGTCCAAGATCCTGACATCAAAGCGATTCTTGATGGGTCATCTAAGCTCAAGCCAACCTTAATCGGTTATCGAAACTCTGAAGGTACGTCGACGGATGTGAAAACCGCAGTGGAATACAAGCTGCGTTATCCCGTGACTCGCACCGATAAAGATGCCGAGGGGCGTGAACGAAAATACAGTCTAGTCGCGACTTTTGATCGCAGTGCCTATGTCGAAGAAGATGGCGGCTTTATGCTGGTGGCCATTGGTTACGAGGCCGACGACATCGATTGGCTTAAAAATGGCAGTGAAAAAATTCCGCGTACTGGCGCTTTCTATGAATATATGAGCATGGGCAGTATTTGGGCTGGCGTTGCCAGTGAAGCCCATTATGTGCAAGGTGAGCTTGATGGTCACTTTGCCGCCTACGATGCCCGTAATGGCAGTGTGATGTATGCCGGTGACTATAAACTAGGTAAGCAAGTGGGTAAGTGGATTGAAGCCGACAGCCGTGAAACCTATTGGGAAGGCGAGTACCTCGACGGCCAAAAACAGGGTAAATGGGTGTTGCAGTCCATGATGGATGACGCCGATAACTACGGCTTTATTCACTACAACAAGGGCGTGCCCGATGGCCCGAGTGAAATCTATACCCCAGATTACGATTCCAGCACAGAAGGCGCGAAGAAGTTGTCCGAAAAGGGCATTTATCTCAATGGCGTAAAAGATGGCGAGTGGCTCGAGTCCGATGGCAGTAAAGGCCAATACCAAAAGGGCGTAAAACAAGGTGCTTGGGTGGAAAAGGTCACCCAAGGGGACTATCGCTTTCAAACGGGTGAAGGCAACTACCTCGATGGCAAACGTTCAGGCCCTTGGGTATATATCCGAACGCCAGATGCCAACGATGCTTTTACCACTAAGCAATCAGTGACTTACCTCTACAAGACCGAAGTCAACTATGAGAACGGCCTACGCCAAGGTGAGGCTAAGTTATTCAATAAAGATAATTTTATGTTCTCCCTTAAACATTACGATAAGGGCAGACTCCACGGTGAAAGCTTATGGTATTCAGGCCCAAATGCCGTCAGCAATGTTGCTAACTATCGTTATGGCGAGTTAGATGGCCCACAAATGTGGCTCGAGCCTAACGGCGATCTCAATGAGTTGAGTCAGTATAAGTTTAATGCTGCCGTTAAGCTTAAACCCTCGCAGGATGAATGCATGATGCGAAAAGAGCCTTACACAGGCGATTGTGAGGGCGTGTTAAACTCAAAAAATGCTGAGACTAGCTCGATTAAAGATGGTGAGCAGCGCGTGTATCGCGGCGGTCTACTATCCGAATTAACTTATTACACTAATGGGTCAGTTGATAAAGAATATCGATTCGATTCTAACGGCCGTTTAAAGTATATGAAGGCCTTTAAAGCGGGTAAGGAATATGGCCCAAGTATCAGTTATTCCACAGATGGTGGATACTCACTCTCTCAATATGGTCAGCTGGTGAATAACCGTCTCTCTGGCCCCCATTACAGCTTCTATCCGAATGGCCAGTTAAAGCATTTTTGGAACTACTGCCAGCAAGAAGGCGAAACCTGGAACGGTGAACCTTACTACTGGGATAACGCCATTGCGCGCTGTGGTATACAGCGGGAGTATTTTGATAATGGTGCCGTGAATTGTATTGAAGAGTTAGATAGCAATTATGCCGTAGATAAAGTGTGTTACGACATCAATGGCAAGTTATCGAGTGAAATGCTGCGTATCGATGAACAACATGTGGTCCATAAGCGCTATATCAATGGGGTGATTTATCAGGAAGAGCCGGGTTTTTCCGATTATTCGCATGTGACCAAAGGGCGCAAAATTTATCACCTAGAAAACCCAAAAAGCCATGGTGTGTTTAAGTCCTATCGTAGTGGCAAGTTAGAATATGAAAAAATTTATGATATGGGTAAGGCGGGATGCTTTAAAAAGTATGATGCCAATGGCAAGCAAACGGCAGAAACTGCCAGTTGCCAATTCTAAGGTCTAGGTTTGTTTAGCCTTTAGGGTCTGGTAGGCTTGGGATAAAGGATGAATTTGGTGCGGGTAGCTTAATCGCGATAAGCATTAAATTCATCAGTTTATAGAATAACAATAAAAAGGAAGCCCGAATGTCAGTTACTGAATATAGCCTCGAAATCCACCCAAGATTCACAGAAACCGATGGTCTAGGCCATATCAACAACACAGTGATCCCCGTATGGTGCGAAGCCGCGCGCACGCCAATTTTCGAGATTTTTAATCCAGAGTTGGATTTGCAGCAATGGAACTTAATTGTCGCGGGCTTTACCGTGGCGTTTATCGCGCCAACCTATTACGGCAAAAGCGTGACAGTGAAAACCTTTGTCAGCCGCATCGGCAACAGCAGTTTCGAACTGACTCAAACCTGTTGGCAAGCCGGCAATAAAACCGCTGAAGTGAAAACTACACTGGTACATTACGACTACAGCCACGAAAAAAGCCGCCCTATTCCTGAAGATATCCGCGAAATGCTCGCTAAGCTGAATGGTGAAAGCGCTTAATCTGCCCTATCTCTCGGTCAGCGCAATTGCAATTGCGCTGCTGAAGCGTTAATTTGTCGACCCGCTAACTGTGATGCAGATCACTTACCTGTATCGCCTACTTTTTATCGGTTCGGATTAATCATGAGATTCTATTTTACCCGCATGCGCTCGAAGGACATTTGTCCACCAAGACAGCCACTTAAAAAGATTGTGTGGTCATGGATTGGGGCTTTCTGTGGCATTTACTTGGTCGCGAGTCTCGCAAATTATATGAGCGAAAACCTCGTCGGTACTATGTTTGTGATTGGCTCATTCGGCGCTTCTGCTGTGCTGGTGTACGGCGCACCGCTGGCGGAGTTTTCTCAACCGCGCAACTTGATTGGTGGCAGTGTGTTATCAGCCTTAATTGGGGTCGCCGTGTACCAAGTATGTGGCGATTATGTAGTGCTGGCCAGTGCCTTAGCGGTATCCCTGTCTATCGCATTCATGTACCTGACTCGCACTCTGCATCCTCCGGGTGGCGCAACGGCATTGATCGCTGTGATTGGCGGTGAAAACGTGCATCAACTCGGCTTTCTCTACGCGCTAATGCCAGTATTTCTCGGCTCAGTATTACTCTTATTGGTCGCGCTGGTGGTCAATAACCTCTCCACCGATCCCAAGCGCCATTACCCTGTGTATTGGATTTAGTTTTTCAAAAACTTCTGCACATACCAGCAGCTGGCTTGGATAGTCAAATCTTGGCTTTTGGCCCATTTAAGCCCGTGGCGAACTAAGCGTTCGGCAAGGCCTTTACCGCGCAGTTCGTTGGGGACAAAGGTGCGGCTAAAATCGATATCCTGGCCTGATAATCGGTATTCCAACACGGCTTCATAGCCATCGACAGGGATAATAAAACGCTGTTTATCCTGTTGATGTTCAATGGCTATCTCGATATTTTCGTTATCTGACATACATGCTTCCCTCAAGGTATGGCCTAAAGTGTGCTGGCAATTCGTTATCGATTTGAATAGCTTAAGCGACTTCGTGCTGTTTGAGAATCGTCAGCAGTTCTGCGGGTAACTCGGCTTTTTTGCCGGTTTTAAAGTTAAACATTACCGCGACTGAAGTGCCTAAGGTGGTTACTGCCTGCTGCTGTTTACTAAAAGCTTGATAATGCATGGTAAATCTATCGCTGTGAATATCACTAATGCTGACACTCACTAATAGAGTATCGGGGAAAGTCACTGGGCGTTTATAGCGGGCCTGATTTTCGCTGATAACTGGGCCAATACCTGATTGATATAGGGTATCTAGCGGGAAGAGGCGATTGAAGAAGTCGATACGGGCTGTTTCAAAATAGCGGAAATAGACGACGTTGTTGACGTGTTGCAACGCATCCATTTCGCCCCAAGCCACAGGGATTTCGGTCACTATAGGGTGCTGTGCGAGAAACTTTTCCATTGTGTTTGGCATTGAATTGTCCATCTAAAAATGCGAGTTGAAACGCTCGTTTAAGATGGTCAGACTAGCAGCATAAAGAACAAGCGACAAGCCATAGCGTTATGGACATTTAGCGATAACATTAAGCGAAACAAGGAGTCGAGTGTGATTAAACAAGTGGGCAATACTCTTATTCAGCCAAAACACACAGCGTCTTGCCATTGTGGTGCTGTGGTATTGGAATTGTCATTGCCTAATGGCATTGAAAATCCTCGCCGCTGCGATTGTTCTATCTGCCGCCGTAAGGGCGCGATTGTCGGCTCGGTTCCGCTGGCGGGGATTAAGATCCTCAAGGGTGAAGATGTGCTGAAATGCTATGAATTTAATACCAAAACCGCCAAGCATTACTTCTGCTCCGTTTGTGGCATTTACACCCATCACCAGCGGCGCTCCAATCCGCATGAATATGGTTACAATATTGGTTGCCTCGAAGGTGTGAATCCCTATGAACTGGGTGAGGTGCCTACTAATGATGGTGTTAATCATCCTGCGGATCGTTAGATTATGAACATAGGTCAGTTTGCTGCACTCACAGGTTTGTCGGCGCACACGCTCAGATATTACGAGAAAATCGGCCTGCTGCAGTCTGTGGTGCGAAATGCGAGCGGGCACCGCGATTATGCTGAGAAAGAGGCGCAGTGGATTGGGTTTATCAATCGCTTAAAAGAAACGGGCATGCCGCTAAAGCAGATTTTGACCTATGCCGAGCTGCGTGCTCAAGGCGATACAACCGCAGGACAGCGGCAGCAATTACTTGAGCAACATGCCGCACAATTGGCTGAGCGTATTCGCCAAGAGCAGGCGCATCTAAGCGCCCTTGAGCAAAAAATCCGTTATTACCAAACGCATTTCAGTGATTAAGCTTAGAGATTCGGCTGAGTCGCTAAGTTGTGTTTTTAGGTCATAATTTATTAATAGTATTAACTTATATCTGCCTCTGTTGTCTTTTTACTTCAATCAAAGGGCTGCCTATGCTATTCATCAATCAGCCGTTGACTTAGAGTTAACTCTAAGGCGTAAGCTGACTTCTGTGGTCCAATCCAACAGGAGTTAAAAATGGGTAATCAAAGGTATATGCAGGGCTTAGCTAAGCTGACAGAAATCGACGGCGAGGCGGGCGAGAAAGTGATCAACAGTCTGGCAAATATTTGCCCCGACTTGGGCAAGTACATTATCGAATATCCTTTTGGGGATATTTATCAGCGTGAAGGACTCGATCTTAAGACGCGGGAGTTAGTCACTGTCGCCGCGCTCACAGCATTAGGGCATTGCCAGCCGCAGCTTAACGTCCATATCAACGGCGCGTTGAATGTCGGTTGTACGCCGCAGGAAATCGTCGAAGTGATACTGCAAATGTCGGTTTATGCTGGCTTCCCCGCAGCACTGAATGGCATGTTTGTCGCGAAAGCTGTCTTTGCCGAGCGGGAGTTAAGTGTCGTTTGAATCTATTCTGAGTTAGGTTCATAACACCTTATGGGGTGTTCTTAAGGTCGCTTTGATTTACTCATAGCTATTACTTCTAAATCCCTTTAAACGATATGTCTGCTCCGCATCATCGACATAGAATCTCGTGGGAGATTCATTTCGCCGTAAGGGAGGACTCGGCAAATTTTGCTAGTGAATTGCCAAAGTTAGTCGCTACACTGGCATAGGTGACGCGAGTGTCGCCATAGATTTTGCAGCTTACATCGGCAACTCAAGCGTGTCTTAATCGTAACCGGAATTTAAAATTATAATGAATTTAGGTCGTTACACTGAATCTGCCCGCCAGCACTTACGGCAAGTCATCAAGCCTTTGCCTAGCGAGCTCCAGCTAGGGTTGAGCAAGTTGTGGCGCTACTTAAGCCAAGGGTTTGCTAAGTTATCCTTTGCGCAAAAGCTGTATCTTATTGCCTTGATATTGGCCTTTAGTACCGACTTGATGGGTGTGGTCGCCGTGATTGCGGTTATCGCGATGGCCATCGAGTTTTGGCCAGTGTTCGAGCGGGTCTGGCACAGTTTGGCAGGCAAGGCTGTGTTGTTACTGTTTTACGCTATTATTGCCAACTTTGCCTTAGGTTGGTCTGGCGCCATAGTCAATGAAGTGGTTGGGGTGTCGGCAAGTCATCTGGATTACACCCATAACTTAGCGATTTTACTCTATATGCCCGCTTGGTTTTTAATGGTGAGCGCAATTGTGCTGCTGGCATTGCAGTTGATTATTCCCATCTATTTAGTCTTAATTTTTTTGCTTAAACCTTTGGGTGTCAAATCGTTACGGATCACCTCACATACATCATTTCGTAAAACGACCTTTACGATCCGTATCGTGTTGGCGGCTGTGGTCTTGTATCACTTGAGCTTACTGATTGATTTAGAAACCCGCCTTCAAACCTCGTTTGCGGACTTTATTACAACAACTCAAGAAGCCTCTGAACATAATCCCGTCGAGCCAGCATTAGGGCTTATGCCGCATACGACCGATGTGCTGACGGCACCGATTGCTGAGTTAGCTAAGATTAAGCCCGAGCTTGAAGCCGACAAACCGGCTGACAAACAAACCGCCGATGAGCGCGAAGAAGCGGAACGCAAGCAAACCTATGCGTCGGTGCGGGCGCAATATCAGTATCTCGTGCGGCAGTGGTTAGCGACGTTTGCCTTTGCGCTTGAAGCCAATAGCCGTTCGCGTTGTGAAAAGCCAGCCGAGTCGAATGTGATCGAGTTAAATGACTATGAGATTTTGCAGATAACGCCGGATAAGAAAGCGGATTATGGTTATCGTTTTGAGGTGAAAAAGTGTATCTCGGCCGCATTTCCTTTGACGGAAAAGGGCAAATAAGCTGCCCCATAAAAAAGCGACCATAAGGTCGCTTTCATTTTGGCTAAATCAGCTTGGCTGAGTGAGTCGACTATCGTGTTATTCAACAATCACGTTATTCAACAATCACGTTATTCAATCAGTAGCTCATCGAAGCTGCTGATGGTGCGGAACTCACCCGTGCGTTGTTTGCTATCGCGTACCATTTGGCAGGTCATCATGCCTGCAGCGTCGGCAGCCTTTAATTCTTCAATCACATCAGACACAAACAGCACTTGCTTAGGGCTTAAGCTGATAGTGTTGAGGATATTGCAGTAAGCCTGTTTATCTAATTTGTTGCCGGTACGGGTATCAAAATGACCGTTAAACATCTCGGTTAAATCACCGCCGTCACTGTGGCTGAACAACAGTTTTTGCGCATCGACCGAACCCGATGAAAAGCTATAAATACGCAGATTTTGTTCGCTAAAGCGTTTCACTGCTTCAATAAAGTCAGGGAAGATATGGCCCTTAAATTCGCCATGGGCGTAGCCTTGCTTCCAGATCAAGCCTTGCAGAGTTTTGAGTGGTGTTGCTTTACGATCTTCGCTGACCCACTGCTGCAAAATTTCAGTCACGCGTGCTAAGTCCGCATCTGGCTCTAGGGCGATATCTCGGGTGTCACAAATACAGTTTTCAACCAATACATTGTGTTGGTTCTGTTCTAAAAAGTCTGGTAAGGCTTTGACAGAATAGGGGAATAGTACATCTTGGATAAAGTTTAGGTCTGTCGTGGTGCCTGCTGTGTCTACGACTATGGCTCTGATACCCATAATGTTTTGATACTCCACAATATGTTGGCTTAAAAATGCAACTCCGATCCTAAGCGTTATTGGTGAAATTGGCTAGTCTATTTCGCGAGTCTTACCACCGCCATCACAACCAAAATGGGAATGGCTAATATTGGGTATGTGTTTGGCGAAAGGGTTAGGCCGTGATATCGGATTTACTTTCAAGAATACGGGTGTTAACTTCGGCTGATACTTATATAGTTGATTTTCAAGGAATGAAATTTATGCGTACGCTATTAATTCTGCTGATGATTTACTGCTTTGCATTCTTCAGTGTGTCAGCAAATGCCGATAATACCTTTCCCGCTCAACCACAGATGTTAAAGGTCAGTTCGAGCCTGTTAACTGAGCCTGCTGACTTTAAGGTGACATTACCAGCGAGTTACCAATCGAAAGCGGATAAACGCTATGTGGTGCTGGTGGATTTACACCCTCGTAGCCATGGCTATCTCGCTGGAATGGAAGACTGGATGAGTCATAACGGTGGCTGGCCTTGGCTGGAAACCATTATCGTGACGGCGCCAGATGGTCATGCAGGCTTAGGTGAGTTAAAAACTTTAGCCATTAAGCAGCAAGAAAATCAGCAGTTTTTGGATTTTATGGAACAAGATCTACTGCCCGCCATCGACAAACAATATCGCACAAATGGTTTTCGGATCCTTAATGGCTTCACTGGCAATGCCACTTTTAGCCTCTACACGCTTTTGAATCGCCCAAGCTTATTTAATGCTTACATCGCCGCAAGTCCGGTACTGGATGATAACTACGCTTTTGTAATGGCAGATGCTGCAAAGAAGCTCGCAGGGATGAAAGGGAAGCCAAGATTCCTTTTTATGAGCACTAGCGACAGTGATTTCGAACAAAATCAGTTAGCTGACTTTGCCAAGCTTGAAGCCATCATCAAAGCGAACGCCACGGATTCTCTCGACTACCGCATCAAGCGCTTCGATGGCACTTACTATATGACCCAACCTATTTTGGCGACGGCTTATGGTATTGAAGCTATTTTTAACGATGTACACCAAGTGCTTAAGCCTGACTCGACCATATCACGTCAAGGCGTAGCCGCTATTTTGGCGCATTATAAAACCCTGTCGAACGACAAATATGGTTTTGACGTGCCCGCTATCGATTCGCTTATCGCGTTGGCAAGTTCCTGCGAGACGACTGATCCTGCCAAAGCTATCGACATTTATCTGCAAACCTTAAAGGCGATCCCAACAGCATTCGAGGCCAGCCATGCATTGGCAAGTGTCTATGCGAGCCAAGGTCAGCGAACTGAAGCGATTAAGTATGAAAAGCAAGCGCTTGAGTTAACGGACCATCCATTCTTCCAAGACAAATACCGTAAACAGTTAGCTGAATATCAGGCGGATAAATAAGTGAATTAACATTTGGCGCTTGCGTTTTACCTGTTTGCTCACCGTATATCGCGCACGGGTTTGTGCTAGCCATAAGACTATGGTCTTAATAGATAAGGGAAATTTAGCCTGCTATTGTAACTTAAGTCTCTTTTCTACCTTATGCCTCACATGCAGTGGTTTTTTGGGAGATGAGACTGCGTATTTTCAGCTGCGAATAGAGAGAGATAAATGAAATATTTACCCGCATTTGGTTTTGGTATCTTATTAGCGTTATTGAGTTTTATCAGTTTCTCATTAGTTGCTAGCGCGGGTTATATGCTAGATATGTTAAGTGCTGTACCCAAGATTACGCCGAACAGTGTGGAGTACCTGTTGTTAGGGGCTCACGATGCGAGTTTGCTGATATTGCTAGCAGGTTTAGTGCTTTACGCTTATCACAGGATCTTTCCAAAACTTCCCTTCGATTGGTTCACCGCTGTGTTCATCCAAATGCCACTGGGTTTAGCTGTGTTGGCGTTAGACGGTTTTAGCTTAAACCTATTATCATTCAAAGATTTTGCGCTGACGCTGACCACCTTCGCCGCTTCCTTTGGGGTATTAGTCATCTTCTGGTTACTGCAGCGTAGAGCACGTCGTTTGTCTTTAGCCACGGTTAACGATTAGTTCAGCATATACCTCAGGCTGCTTAACTGTTTTTCGGTCACTAAATTATGTAAAATCATTGGCCTAAATGGATTTGAATCGTAAGAGTAGGAGCCAATGAGTTCGATTGAATTTGATATTCCCGAAGATCACCGTATTGCTTTTCAGAAGTATTACAAACAAAAAGTCGCCCCTAAATGCGCACCGTTTGAAGCTAAACGTGAAGGCGTGAACCAAAGGCGGCGTGAAAATGCCAAGTTCACCACCCCAATCTACTACATAGGTATCACTATTATTTTGGGTGCCTTCGCCGGGCTGCTCGGGGTCCAGTTTATGCTGGTGCCTATGGATTATTTTGTGCCTTTGATGATTGTCGCGTTCTTGCCCGCTCCCGTGATAGCGTTAGCGGTCATTGCCTCGGGTAAGGAAAGCAATGAGCTCTATAATGCCGCCTTTGAAAAACTCTATCCCATTAGCCTTAAGTATTTTGGCGATGACTTTGCGCTAACGAGGGAGCCTAAGGTCGATTTCTCTCCCTTCCTTGAGTTGGGGCTGCTGCCTAAAACCGATAAGCAGTATGCGCAAAATTGCCTTAAGGGAACCTATAACAAGGTGCCGTTCCAGTTTTATGAGGTCGATGCTTATAACACTAAAGCGAACGATAATGGCTCGGTTCAGCGGGAGATCATCTTCAATGGTGTGCTACTGGTTTGCAATATTCCTAAGCGATTCAATAGTACTACGCTGTTAGTCACAGATAAGGGCAGTTTAAAAAATCGCCTTGAGGGTTTTAAGACTAAGCTGTCGCGCGTCAAGCTTGAGGACGTAAGGTTCGAGCGGCGCTTTGAGGTTTATAGCAGCGACCAAGTCGAGGCGCGCTACTTACTCAATCCCTTGATGATGGAAAATTTGTTGGCTTTGAGCCGCGAGTTAAATGCCGAGGTTGAAGCCTGTTTTTATCAAAAACAGTTGCTGATTAAGATCCCGACAAAACACCACTTCTTTATTAATCAACTCGATTTAGATCGCCCCATCGATTTTAAGCGTAATATCGAGCAAATGTTTACCGAGTTAGGTTACACCTTCTCGATCATCGACACTTTAAAACTTGATAAACATACCGGACTATAAGCGCCCCAATTGCAGCCACACCCAGTGGCTGCTTTCTGCTAATCCCTAAAACATGACTTTTGGCACTTATGGGTGACTCCCACGCTCGTTAATATCAAGCTTCAAACTTTGATGGAGCAAGATGATGAACACGATTTTCACCCTGTCGCAATTTGTGCATATTACCGCCGGCGCACTGGCATTAGTGTTATTTTGGATGCCTGCCATGCTGAAAAAGGGCAGCGCGAACCATAGTCGTTTTGGCCGTTATTATGTCTATGCCATGTATACAGTGGCAGCGACTGGTGTGGCGATGGCAACGACGGGCCTCATTGATCCGCTCGCCGTGATTAAACAGCCTGCGGCCAGCGCGGACGCCTTAGCAGCGCAGATTGCGGATCGTAAAAATGCTTGGATATTTCTCATCTATATCAGCTTATTAACCTTAGTGACCGTTAGGCATGGCGTGTTGGTTCTGCGTTATAAGGCGCAGCGTCAGCAATTAAAATCGCCGCTGCATTTGTCGTTAATGCTTACCTTGACGCTACTTGGCCCTGTGATGGCGCTATGGGGATACCAAGAAAAGCTGATCCTTGCGATGATTTTCGGCCTGTTAGGCACAACAGTTGGGGCGGGATTCCTACGCTATAGCTTTAAGGCGACCCTGACCAAATTAGAATGGTGGATTGAGCATTTAGGCGCCATGATTGGTTCGGGTATCGCCTGCTACACCGCCTTTTTCGCCTTTGGTGGCAGCCGCTTGTTTATCGACCATGGCAATTTGCGCCTGCTGTCGTGGACACTGCCTGGTGTTGTCGGTTTTGTGGTGATCCGCTATTTAAGCGGCAAGTATCAGCGTCGTTTTGCGGATTAACCTGAAACGTAAAAGCATAGGGAGCCGTAAAAACAAAGGGAGCCGTAAAAAGAACAGGGGCCGCCTAAGCTGCCCCGATTTGAGATGATGTGAGCGGTTTTACCCGAACTAAACCTTGGTCTCTACGGCAGCATTGGCCGCCTTCGCAGACTCGAGCCACTGATCGATTTTTTGCTCTAATAGATCTAAGGGCAAGGCGCCGTTTTCGAGCAGCCTGTCGTGGAAGACTTTAATATCAAACTTATCGCCTAAGGCTTTTTTGGCCTTGGCCCGCAGTTCGATAATTTTCAGTTCACCTAACTTGTAACCCAAGGCTTGCCCAGGCCAAACCACATAGCGCTCGATTTCACCCGTGGCTTCAGAGAGGTGTATTCCCTCAGTAGCCACCGCATAATCAACGGCTTGCTCACGGCTCCAATCCTTGGCATGCATACCCGTGTCGACCACTAAGCGCACCGCGCGGTGCAGCTCAGACTGCAAGCGGCCAAGATCGTTAATTGGATTATCCTGATACATTCCCATCTCGGCGGCTAAGCGCTCGGCATACAGCGCCCAACCTTCTCCTGCGGCATTAGAGTAAAAAATGGTACTCAGCAGCGGCAAGGTATCCGACAGACCGATGAGCGTCTGTAGATGATGGCCGGGGTTGGTCTCGTGATAGGTTAAGGTTTGCAGCGAATAGGAGGGCAGCGCCGCCATATCGTACAGACTTATCCAGAAGGTGCCCTTACGCGAACCATCCTGTGAAGGCGCATCGTAAAATGCGCCGCTGGTCGCGGCGGCGCGGCTATCGGGCACTGCTTCAATCGCGACGTCTTGATTCGGTAACAGCCCAAACCATAACGGCAATTTGGTATTCACTTTGGCGAGATAGCCGTGAATGTCCGTCATTAATTGCTGTTTACCCTCGGCGGTGTTGGGGTAGATGTATTTAGGATTCTTGAGCAATCGCTGCATGCGCTCGCCAACTGTGCCTTTGCGGTAACCCACTTGTTTGAGTAACACATCCATCTCGGCGGTAATGCGCGCAACTTCGTCTAATCCTAGTTGGTGGATCTCATCTGGGGTCATCTCCGAATTGGCGAGGTGTTTAATCATCGCCTTGTAGAGTTTAGCGCCTTGAGGTTGGTGTCCGAGTCCCGCCACATGGGTGGCCTTAAGGCGAACGGCTTGCAGTGCGGAAATCAACTGGCGCGTCGCAGGGTAATATTTGGTCTCCACCAGTTCGGCGGCAGAGTTCGCCAACGCCTCACTTTCAGGTACTTGGGCGGCGGTTAATTTTGCTTTAAAACTGCTGACTAAGGGATGCTCATTAGCATGGTGCACTAACTGTTGCTGCAACACGGCTATGGTCTTATCGATAATAAAGTCGGGTGGGATCACCCCCATTTGCACATCTTGATCCAGCTTATCGATAACTGTGCCCATGGCGGCTGGGTACATGGTTAAGCGGTTGAGATAGGCCTTAGCTTGTTCTGGGGTGGAGACCGCAAACTTATCTTCCATATACCCCGGAAATTCAACATGTAATCCAGATAAGTGGTTGACAACATATGGTAAAAACCAAACACCGTATTCACCGAGCATAGTGCCATAGGCCACGGTTTCGGCTGGCAGCAGGGCGCCGGCGATTTCAGATTTTATCGAGCCTAAACTCACTTGCTCCGAGGCGCTAAGCTGGTTGGCATCGATAGCATTGAGTTCGGTTAATATGGCCTTAAGCACTTTACGGCGATGATTTTCCCCCGATGGGCTGTAATCGGTCAGCTTAGAAAGCACATCCTTGCCTGCCTCATTCTCGGCCACGCCATAATAGGTGGCGATTTCGGGTCTTAGGGCAAAATAACGCTGGGTGATTGGCGCGAGTTGCTGCTTAAGGCTCAGGACCTGAACGGTTTCGGCCTTGGCTTGCTCGGTGGTTTGATTGGTCTGCGTTGGGTTTGGATCGCTACAACCTGTTGCTAACATGGCCAGCATTAACGCATTTATTATTCTTTTCATCGGGTTACTCATACAAAGACATTGAGGCAAATCCGTTATTGAACCTATACCTCAAGTGTTAATCCGTGATTAGTGTGATCAAGCTCAAATTTGAACGGTTATCCTAGCAGTTTATTGCAACCAAACCGCAAAAATTTTTGTTGCTAGTTTTATTGGGGGGATGGTTAAGTCTGCTCAATTTATAAGTCACTGTTATCGTTTTTGTTGGATGTTGAAAAGCATTTATTTATTGCTTACTTGTTGACGACTCGATGCGTAAGTTGCTTAAATCTCTTTGTTTTGGATAAGCGAATGATAAAAGGATAAAAAATGGAAGTTATACAGAAAAAGGGAAAAAACAAACATACCTTTCGTTTAGGGCAAGAACAGTTTGAATACGCCTATGAAGATGCGTCAGGTAAAGGAGATGCTGAGATTTATTACGGTGATTTGCCTCTTAAGCGCTCCGAACAAATTGAGCAAAATGATTGGCTTAGAAACGTAGGTGTATTGTGGATCTTGCTTGGCCTGTTTCAAAGTGGCTATGGCAGTTTTACGCGAGGTGCTTTTTACTTTGACCCCATGTGGATATTTATTGGGGCTTCCTGCTTAACGTGGGCACTCATGACTAAGGTAACTTACACAGTATTTAAAGCCGATGGCGCTAATATCTTTATTATCAAAGACAAACATCATGATGCGTTGATTAGAGAGTTAATGGCGCGCCGCAAAGCACAGCTTGCCCATTGGTATGCAGATATCAACCCTGAGAATGAGTTGAATAATGAGATCAACAAATTCAAATGGCTAGTTAAACAAGAAGTGCTAACGGAAGAAGAGTCAGAGCAAAAGATTAAAGAAGTTAAGTTTTATCATCAAGCAGATGATGAGCAGAGAGTGCTAAATTAACTCGATTTTCTTAGGCATTTTACTCTTTCGCATCTAGTTCGGATGGCATTAATTAACACACTGCTCAAATGAAACGATAGCCTGTTCTTCCAAGATCAGGCTATCAATCACCACAATCTCATTCCTGACTGGCTGAGTCTATTTATAGACAGCCTAGTAATTTAAGTCCTTTGCCTCAGGCGTATTTCAACAAGTTGGCGGTAAATTGATTGGCCAGCGTGATTCTACTTAGAGACTATTTATAGAGCCTATATACGGAAAAGCTAACAGATTTGAAACTGAGTAAGGCGAGGTTAGTTATCTGATTTATTACCCCTGCCAATATCTCGTTGATTCATATAGTGGGCTAATTGCGCCGCATCGGCATTGGGGCTGGCACTTAAGCCGTTGAACACACCCTGTTGATCGCTAATGGATCTATGCTGGCCGAGCTTTTCTTTTGCTTGAATCTCATCAATCACAATTTTAAAGCCGACTATAGCTTGGCGCAGTTTCTGCTGATACTCATCTGGCATAATTTGTTTATCTTGCAATAGCTTGGGTTCATACTTTGTGATTAGCTTGTCCAACATGTCTTGAGTTTCGGTATCACTCAGCTGGCTTGCGACGCCATAACAATGCACCGCCGCATAATTCCATGTAGGCACCGCAGGTTTAGCGTCATACCAAGTCGGTGAAATGTAAGCGTGTGCGCCGCTGAAAACCACCAATACCCGCTGGCTTTCAAGCTCTTGCCAATGTGCGTTTGCTCGCGAAACATGGCCATACAACACGCCTTTCTCTCCCACAGTTGCATCGAGGACAAAAGGAATATGGGTCGCATTCAGTGAGCTCGAAACCAGTAAACCAAAGCTGTTTTGCGTGATAAAGGCTGTGATGGCCTGCTGATCTGTCATCGCCATATTCTTAGGTGTATACATTATCGTCCTTGGGTTTCAACATGAGTGAAAGCGTTATATTACAAGGAAAAAGTTGGGAGTCGATAGGGGATTTAGAATGTTAGTTTGTGGCTTATTAAAATCAAAATCGTAGGGACTTGAACTCAGACTCGGAGATTAAACACTCGCATTACTGTGACTCGCAGCAAGTACGTCCGTGTATGCTCGAACGTGGCATCCATGCCGCGGACGGTCACATCCATGCGAGTGCTTAATCTAGTTAAGACCTGCGTATACATCTAGCCTCGTTAAATCCGTGAATCAGACTTGCCTAGTCTGGTTCACGCCCTGCACACGATCATTTTTAATGAACTTCTGGCTAACCAATTTTTGCCCCATTTCTACTTAGAGTCTGAACTCATTCACAAATTATTAATGTGCCATTGCCCTACCAAAAGTTATCCGAAAGCGTCTTCTAGGAAGATACAATCGAGCACACGGCGGATCTCAATTCCCAAATTGTAAGGTTTAAATTTACCGTTGAAATCTAG
>NZ_JAUOER010000032.1:0-66163 GCF_031932025.1 Shewanella sp. SP2S2-4 | reverse complement strand
AAGCTTTTTAGGATGGACTTGTGAATTAGGGACTTAGTTAAGATTGGTATTGTTGTACCAGTGACCGTTGGCGACATGGATGTCGCCGTCGAGCCCTCAGGGATGCTTCTTTTAAAAGAAATAGGCGGCGTGTCACTGGGAAAACAATGACAATTAATGCGTAACAACTGACGACAAAGTTGTCTTGCTTTGGGGTATTTTCGAGTCAGTGAATGCAATTACTCGCCCAAAATCACTGCTATTTAGCAGTGATTCATAATAAATCTTTATCGTTTGGTATGAGACGTTATAACCCTCCTACAAGAATCGATAGATAATTAAAGCGATAAAACGACAAAGAGTGTTCATCAGGAACACTCTTTGTCGTTTTTAGCTTGCGGTTGCTAATTTGCGGATATTAAACTTGGCATGAAAATCATCGACTTTATTCGTTTACCACACACATTCCCTGCTCGGTTTTCACATAGGGAGACAGAATAGGCATCATGCCTTTCATCACCTGCAATGGCAGCGCCGAAGTAAAACTAAAATCATCGGATTTACTGCCGGGCACGAAGGCCGTCAAAGTGCCGAAGTATTTATCCCCCAGATAAAACACGAAGGTCGCGGTGCGGTTCATGGCAGTCGTCGCCACTTTTTTACCTTGCTGCATCTGAGTCACAATACGGTTATCACCGGTGCCGGTTTTCCCGCCTATGGCTAACATCTCGCCTTTTTCATCGGTAAAAATGCCCTTCAAACGACGGGCAGTACCGTTTTGCACTACGTTCGCCAGCGCCGCTTTTAAGGCTTGTGCCACTTCATGGCGCATCACTCGCTCACCTTGGGTGTTCTGATTCTGCAGCGTCACTTCGTATGGTGTATCCGCGGCAAAATGCAGCTGATTGATACGCACGGTAGGCAAACGATAGCCATCATTCTGAATAATGCCCATCAGCTCGGCTAAAGCAGCTGGTCTATCTCCCGAGCTGCCGAGCGCCGAACCTAAGGATGGCACCATAGCATCAAAGGGGTAACCTAAACGCGCCCAACGCTGATGTATGTCGAGGAAGGCTTCCACTTCAAGCATCACTTGCACTCGAACGTCACGGGCGTTTTTATGTCGCGTCCTAAATAACCAACGATAAACCTCTTGGCGCTGTGCTTCACTCGCCTGTTTCACATCGTTCAAATTGGCATCGGGATTGTGATTAAGATAATCCAGCACCCACAATTCCAACGGATGCACCCGTGCAATATAACCTTGATCCGGCAGGTTATATTTATCAGGGCCGTACTTGTTATATAAGCTCTTAATACGACCATCGGTATAGCTCACCTGCGGCAATCTTTGCTGTAGAAAAGCTTTAAATGCCGACATAGGTTCATCGGGTAAGAGGTAGCGATACGCCGACGTTAATTGTTGCTCCGACTGGGATAAACCGTCGAAGAACATCCCAAAACGCTCATTCGCGGCCACTTTTTTATACTTGCGATAAAACTTAGTGACGAAGGTATTACCCTCTCTATCGGCAAATACCCGCAGGTATTCGTCGCGGCGCGGATCTTTATCATTACGTAGCAACTGGGCCATATTGCCCTCATTTTGCATACTGCTGCTGTAATTGACTATGTCACGCATGAGGCGCACAAACGGCAAGTTAATCGAATCCTGCAAAGCTTGGTAGAGTGTCGGTGTCTTAACATCTTCCGATTTTTTAAAGTTATTAAACACATGCAAACCGCCACCGGTAAAGAACTGCTCACTGGTTGAGGCAGAATATTCCCGCTGTAGCGCCGCATCTAACATGCGATCTAAACGTCTATCAGGATTCACAATCAAGTAATCAATCGCCCAACGGGTTAAGTGATCCCTAGGTTCGATAATGATAGATTCCAGTTCAATACCATGTTTTTTAGAATATTTTTCGTGGATCTCGGCGATGATTTCTAAGTAGGTCGCCATCACCCGCAATTTAGCGGTTGAACCCAGTTCCAACTTACTGCCCTCGTTGATATCAAAGGGTTGGTCGGTACTGTCGGTCTGCACGCGGACTCGGTTGGCGGTGTCGGTACGCTCGTAAAGCGTAAAGCTATACAGCACGTTTTGCAGTTGGCTTGGCTCGAGTAAACGCTCGCCCAATAAACCCACTTGCTCAGCGGTCGACACTTGCGCCAGGCTGCGTAAGTAGTGACTCACTTGCTGCTGTAAATCACTGTGTAAGCTACTGTTGACCGTCAAGTCGAGCCTGTCTAAATCGTAGAGCCCCACATTTAACATGCCCGCAGTACGAATACGCACTGTATTCACGCCCTTATCGGCACCCGATTGAGTATTTCGTTGCGGCTTAGTGACCCTAAACTGCAATTTCTGCGCGAGTGCGGCATCACGCAGACCACGGTCAATAAGATAATATTGGCCGAGTAAGCGGATATGGCTATCGACTAAATTTTCAAGATCTTCATGACCTTGCAATAAATAGTATGAAGGGCGACGTTGAGCGATCATCAGTGCGACCACTTGGCGGAATACTTGTCCACGCTTGGCGGCATTACCCTTGATTTGTGGCGATGCTAACAGCTTGTTTGCAGTATCGAAATCGGTGCCAAACCAGGCCCACAGCCCGTCACCTATACCATGCACTTCACCATGATTGGGCGCCGAGGATAATGGCACTGTGTTTAAATAATCTTGGACGATGCGCTTACGAGCGGGTTCGGTATTCTCACCTTGCTGGTACACGCGCACACTGGCCGAGCCAATTTGCAGTAACTTATCCTTGATGCTTAAGGTTAAGCCTTGGGAAGAATGGCGGAATTTTTCAATCTGAGTCGCCAGCGTACTGCCACCGGCGGTGGACACATTCATGCCGACCATCTCTGCAATTTGGCTCATCCCCGCCACCACAAAGCGTGGCCAGTCGATCACGGGATTGAGTTTATCTTCCGTGGTCCATAACTCGCGGTTTTCAATAAACAATAAGGTATTAACGATTTCATTGGGGATCTTATCGTCGTCCTGATAAACCCGTTTAGGATAGGCGAACTCGTACAAATCGGTATTGCGACAATCGAGCAGCGTTAAGCCAGATTGCGCCTTTTCGTGATAAGGCGGGAAAAATCCCAGCTGCGCGTATTCCTGCAAGGCAGGCGAAAACACCACTTGCTGCGTCACCTGAAAATTCCGTTGCATTAATCGGTCGATATACTGGGGTAACTTGCTATAGCCATGGCGCTCATCGAAAGGGCCATAACTTGGATAAATCACCGCTGTGCTCGGTGAGTTTTCTAATTCATAGGTGAGCGTCTTAGCATATTGATTGATGTATTTGGCTTGATAAAACGAGGTTTTAACTTCAAGGCCAATCAATAGTGCGATACAGCAAATTAAGATAAAAAATAAGAACCAGACCCTGCCCTTAGATCTGGCTTTACGCGGAGTCTTAACCTTCACCTTAGGTTCGGGTTGTGGTGGACGAGGACGATAATTTTCGAACTTCATCTCTGACGGGGAATTAGGCAAAACAGCTCCAAAAAAACACTAAAATAAATATCTTTCATGCAACTCAGCAAATCCGTTGCCACTCAGTAAAACAAGACATCAATCCATTAAGCCACACAAAAATATTTAGCAGCCAACAACACCCAGCTAGCAAAGACTAATCCCAGATAAACTCACGAAAATGTTTACGGCAAACGGACTCATAGCTTTCATTACCGCCAATCGCCACTTGCTCACCCTCGCGCATCACTTTGCCGTCACCGTCGAGGCGCACCACCATGTTGGCTTTGCGGCCACAATGGCAAATGGTTTTCAACTCAACCAACTTATCGGCCCACGCTAATAAATAATGACTGCCGCTAAAGAGTTCACCTTGGAAATCGGTTCTTAGGCCATAGCAGAGTACGGGAATATCAATATTATCGACCACATGCGTCAGCTGCTTTACCTGTTCTTTACTCAAAAACTGGCACTCATCCACCAACACACAACTTAATGGCGTGGCTTGATGCACATCGCTAATCATCTGAGTCAGATCATCTTGGCTGCTAAAAACCTGTGCATCCGTTTCAATGCCGATGCGCGAGGCCACTTTACCTTTGCCATATCTGTCATCTATGGAGGCTGTCATCACTAGGGTATTCATACCGCGTTCGCGATAGTTATAGGATGACTGTAATAAGGAAGTGGATTTACCAGCGTTCATCGCCGAATAATAAAAATACAATTGAGCCAAGACTTATACCCTTTAAAAAACGTTAGCGCTTACGCGTCTGCCATCGGAGCCAAATTGGCCGCTAGTCTAACATTGCGCTTCACATCAGAACACTAGCAGCGACTAAGCTTTTATCATGAATTACTGCAACTGCGCTGACTTATCCAGCGTTTAACTCTCCCATCGTCGACTTAACCAACTCCAGCTCACTTTATTTAATCCTTAGCACGATAAAAGCCATCACCAGCCACCAAATGATTAAATTTTGTTAACACAAGCTTAATTTAACCTTAAATACTGTTTTATAAGGAAATAGTAAATAAAGCTAAATTTCAAAAGTGAGATCTACCTCCAAAGTATTAGGTGCTAATGGGGTTGCGCTCAAAAAACAAACATAACGTTAACAGTAGTATTTCATTCGAGACAAAACGTGCTCAATTTAAAAAAAGAAAGTATTCGATAGCTTGCAAATTAAAGCTAACGGTCAAAGCACTAATCTACCCTGCAAACTTTAGTGCTCCACTCCGTCCTTTATGCGCATATTGGATCAAATGGAGATAATGATGAGAATTTTCACCTCTAGAAAACTGGCATACTTAGTGGCTTTAGCACTAACTGGTGCCCTTGTTGGTTGTGGCGATGATGGCAAAGATGGTGTCGATGGCGCACCAGGAACGCCCGGTATTCCGGGAACACCAGGTACGCCTGGCACACCTGGGGAACCTGGGGAACCTGGAACACCGCCCCCAGTCACTAGCTCGACGCTGACGAACGTCAAAGTGATCAACTACAGCTTTGGCGAAGGCAGTATCAGTTACGAATTTGAAATTACCGATGAGAATAATAATTTAATCAACGGGCTGCAAAACGCAGAGGCTAAAGTCGCGGCGTTAACCGATAAGGGTTTCATTAATAACCGTACCGAAAATGATCTTAATGGCGTTGCAGACAATGTGCATATTGGTGGCGCGGCAACTCAAGCGACAGAAGGCGCCACACTGACCTCTTTAGGCGACGGTCACTACACTTTTGTGGCCCCAATGTTAGGCGTCAATCCTAGTACTGAAGGCATTGTGTGGTTACGCGTTGGCGGCAATAGCGCAACAGGTATCGCACGTTCGGCCCCCTTAGTGGTCAATAAACCCGAAGGCACTCATTCCACCACAACCGATAGTTGCTATTCCTGTCACGTCGATTACGCCACAAGTCCTCGTCGCCATGCAAGCTATGTTGCAACCGGTATGGACGGTGAAGTCACCTTCGTAGAAGGCTGCTTAGTGTGTCACGGCTCAGTGAGTCGCGGCGCTGTCAATGCGGAAGGTTTCTCTGTAGGTGGCTATGCGACTAACACCCTGTCTAAGATTGGCCATGTTAATCACCAAGATTTTACTAAAGACTTTTCAGTACAAAACTGTACATCCTGTCACGTTGAAGCCCCAACTAACATCAACGTAGCAGGACCCGGTTGTATCGATTGCCATGATAGCGGTGGTGTACCAGGCGTTATTATCCCAAGTAATGGTGCCGATGTCCGTACTATGCATGAAGGTAAGTCAGGCATTACTGAGCGCCAAGCTATTCGCGCTAAGTACAAAGTGACATTAGCGGCCCCAGTTAAAGTCGATGATATATCAACGAAAACAGATCACTATGCGCCAACAGGTGCTGCCGCCGCAGTCGCCGCCCCAGGCTGGTGTACAACACTTACTGTAAAGGATGTTGATGGCAATATCTTTAGTATCAAAGATAACTTCAACTACTCAGATCCGCTGGTGTTTGATGCCAAGAAACCGCTGGTCTATGCCAGTGCCTATCTGCACGCCTATGACAATGGCAGCTTAGTGGGCCGCCCAGGTAACCGTACTAACTATTACTATGGTTACAACACCGACGGCACTAAGAATATCTGTCACTTACTGACGGATATCAGCGCAGTGAATGCTAACTATGTTTACTCTGCCCGCGTGACATTCAGTACCGCAGGTTGGATGGAATATGATGGCAATCAACGTTATCAAAGTAATGGCAGCCTAAGAGCGACAGGTTATGACGGTTCTATGGGCGTATCCTTTACCGCCTACTCAGACGTCGTTAACCCAGTCACGACTCAAAAAGTCTCTGGCTTCGAACGTCGTGAGATAGTGAGCGCTAACAGCTGTACGACTTGTCATAACGATGCCACTGCATTCCACAAAAATGGGGCCTTCGATGACGGCGGTAATGGCTGTATTGCTTGCCATGACAACGGCATGGCGCGGACATCAGCCGCTTTAGGCGCAGGTTTTGGCCCTATGGTTCACAGCTGGCACTGGGGTAATGGCGCTAAAGTCGGTGAAATGAAAGCGGATGGAACTCAAGCGAATGCGGCTAACGGTGCAGGGGCGATCAATCCTGTCACCAGTTGCGTAGCCTGCCATGATAAAGCGATTGATTTAGATAAAATTCCAAATCAATACATTTTAGAACCCGGTAGCAAGATGACAAGCCCTGTATCTGCAAACTGCTATGCCTGCCATACGATTGATTCTGCGAAAGCGCACATGGTGAGCAACGGTGGTGAGATCAGCGTTCCTAGCGTGGCTGATTGGTTTAAACAACCAACGACTGAATCCTGTGCAGTATGTCATAACACAGGTAGAAGCTCTGGTATTGATAAATACCACAAGTTTACTCGCTAATTAATCATTTCATCATCGCATGATTAAATAGTCAGTAAAAAGCGGTACCGATTTTCCCTGCAAGGAAATCGCCAAAGGAGTCTCATCAAAACGGGACTCCTTTTTATTTAGATACAGCCCCATAACAAGCCATTTTCAGTCCCATTTAAGTTACTAACGTTACAGTCCTAAAAAAACAACAATTCAAAGGAAGTCACTCAATTATGCGTAAACGTTTTATTGCCATCGCCATCGGCGCCACACTCACCGCCGGATTTATGGCAGGTTGTAGCAACACAGAAAGCAAAGCCCCTAACGCCATGTCGGTACAAGTCCAAAACCCCTTGTTTCAAGTCAGTAATCTGCAATATCAAGCGCCCGACTTTAGCCTCATCAAGAATGAGCATTTTACGCCTGCCCTAGAGCAAGGCATGGCCGAGCACTATCAAGAAATCCTCGCGATTGCAAATAATCCCGCAGCGGCGACCTTCGATAACACGATTGTGGCTATGGAGAAAAGTGGCGCCCTGCTCAGCCGTGCATCGAGTGTGTTTTATAATCTAGCGGGTTCGAACAGCAATCCAGAGCTGCGTAAAATTCAAGGTGAAATGGCGCCAAAAATGGCGGCGCACTCGGACAACATCAACTTAAACCCAGCGCTATTTGCCCGTATCGAAGCCATTTATAACGACCGCGCTAATCTAGGTTTAACTCCAGAAGCCGTGCGTTTGGTTGAGGTCTATCACCAACGCTTTATCATGGCGGGCGCAAAACTCACCGACGAACAAAAAGTGAAGATCCGTGCTCTTAACGAAGAACAATCGACACTGACTAACGAATTTTCCCAGCGTTTACTGCGCTTAACCAAAGAAATCGCCGTGGTCGTGGAGTCTAAGAATGAGCTTGCAGGATTAACTGACAGCGACATCACTTCGGCCGCAAACGATGCTAAAGCAGCAGGTCACGATGGCAAGTATCTGATCAACATCACCAACACCACTCGCCAGCCCGTATTGGCGTCACTGGAAAACCGTGAACTGCGCCAACGCATTTGGGAAGCCTCGGCTAACCGTGGCTTAAGTGGTGAAAACGAAACGGCGTCGCTGGTATCTCGTTTAGCGCAACTGCGCGCTGAGCGCGCCACCCTATTAGGTTATGAAAACTGGGCGAGTTATCGCCTAGCGCCGCAAATGGCCAAAACGCCAGAAGCGGTTTACAGCATGTTTGGCTCTATGGTGCCAGCCGTAGTCGCTAATACAGAGAAAGAAGCGGCCGATATTCAAGCTATGATCGACAAGACTGGCGGCAAATTTGAACTGGCGCCATGGGACTGGGAATTCTACGCCGAGAAAGTCCGCCAAGAAAAATACGCCCTCGATGCCAATAGCATTCGCCCATACTTTGAGTTTAACCGCGTCCTCGAAGATGGCGTGTTCTACACCCTCAAAGAACTCTATGGCGTCACCCTAAAACCTCGCCCAGATTTACCGGTTTATCATCCCGATGTGAAAGCCTACGAAATGTTTGATGCCGATGGCTCAAGCATGGCCATTTTCTACGCCGACTATTTTGCCCGTGAAGGTAAACGTGGCGGCGCTTGGATGAGTTCGTTTGTAGGCCAATCCTTCCTCGAAGGCACTAAGCCTGTCGTGGTTAACGTGATGAACATTAAGAAGGCACCAGAGGGTCAACCGACCTTCGTCAGCTACAACGAAGTCACCACTATGTTCCACGAAATGGGCCACGGCACCCACGGCATGTTCTCCAAAGTGACTTACCCAAGTCTGGCAGGCACTTCGGTTTCCCGTGACTTTGTAGAATTCCCATCAACCTTCGAAGAAGACTGGGCGGCCCATCCCAAAGTGTTGGCCAACTACGCTAAACACTATGAAACGGGCAAACCCATTCCCGATGAACTGCTGCAAAAACTGTTGAAATCAGGCAGCTTTAACCAAGGTTTCGATACGTTAGAATATATGGCTGCGGCGCTCGTAGACATGGAATGGCATTCATTAAGCCCAGATGCACAGTTGCAAGATGTCGCCACCTTTGAAGCCAATGCACTGAAAAAGCACGGCTTAAACATCAGCGCCGTGCCGCCACGCTATAAATCGACCTACTTTGCCCACGCCTTCCCCGGTGGTTACTCGGCAAGTTATTACGCGTATATGTGGAGTGAGATTTTAGCGGCGGATGCCTTTGCCTATGTGCAAACCCAAGGCGGGCTCAATCGTGAAATCGGCATGAAATACCGCAGAACCATTCGTGAAGTGGGCAACAGTATTGCGCCAATGGAAGCCTACAAAAACTTCCGTGGACAAGAGCCAACGACACAAGGATTGCTAAAACGCCGCGGGCTAGATCAAGCACGCTAAGCTAAGAGTTGGTAGCCTTAATGCGATAGGCTAGAGATAAAGACAAACTCAGCCTTAACCAAAAAAATCAGCCAGCATAATGCTGGCTGATTTATTTTGACTTATTCGTAGTGAACCTTTGCCGTGCAAGGTTTCAATTAAGGTTTAGCTAATTGCGCCTTTAGATTTGATTTTAAGCACTATGATGCTAACCACAAACACCACACTACAGGCCACTAAACCAGCCACAACTGACTCAGTAAATCCAAGTACGATATAACCCGTTAAGCTAATAAACGCCGCAATCAATGCATACGGTAGCTGAGTGACCACATGGTCGATATGGTGACAACTCGCACCCGTAGACGACAAAATCGTGGTATCGGAAATCGGTGAACAGTGATCGCCAAATACCGCGCCCGCCAGCACAGAGGCAAGCATAGGTAACATCATGCCAGTGTGACTTCCCATCGCCATATCCGCAGCAATCGGCAACATGATACCGAACGTGCCCCAGCTAGTACCGGTTGAGAACGCAGTAATACCCGCTAACACAAACATAAGCGCTGGCAAAAACGCGAACGGAATATTGCCCGTCGCGAGACTCGCCATAAACTTACCAGTTTCGAGCTGGCCAATCACGCCTGCGATAGTCCAAGCAAATAACAGGATATAAATCGCTGGCAGCATAGAGCGAGCGCCCTGCACTATGCCTTTGACTATCATTGATTTCTCAACGCCTTGGACTAAATTCAATATCAGCGAAATCGCTAAACCGATTAATGCACCAAAGAAAAGGGATGAACTGACATCGGTTTTCTCAAACGCTGAAATAATATTAAATTCAATCCCTTCAGCGGCAAGTACTTGAGCGCCACTGTTGATCATAAAATACAGGGTCGCAAATACCAGCACAGTAATTGGCAGGAATAAGCCTAAGATCTTACCGGTTTCGGCTTCGGGTAAATCCGCATTCGCCCCTGGCGGTAATCCCTTTGACTCATCGTATAAATTACCACGTTGGGCATTGAGTTCATGCTCGCGCATTGGCCCAACATCTAATCCCATAAAAACTACGAAAAGTAATAATAACAAAGAGAAGATTGCGTAGAAATTCATTGGGATCATTTGAATAAAAATACTCAAATGACCCGTATCAGCAAAACCGTGGGCCGTTAATATTCCACCAATAAGCGCAATAATATAGGCGCCCCAACTTGATACAGGAGAAATAACGCACACAGGAGCAGCAGTCGAATCTAATAAATAAGCTAACTTAGCGCGGGAAATATAATAACGGTCGGTAACAGGTCTAGCGACCGAACCTACGACTAAGCTATTGAAATAGTCGTCAATAAAAACCACACAACCTAAAAACATGGTTAATAGTTTAGCGTCACGTTTATTACGTATATGTAAACGCGCCCAATCGGCAAAAGCCCGCGCGCTGCCACTGACGGTAATTAACGCTGTGATCATTCCCAGTACAATTAAGAAACCGAGAATATATAAGTTCCACGAATTAAGGCCTTCGCCCGTCCAAAAAAGTCCTTTAACGCCATTAAATACAAATTCACCCGTCGCTACAGGTGAAAATTGATTGAGTAATAAAGCACCAATTAAAATCCCTAACCCCAAAGAAAGCAGTACACGGCGAGTTAAGATCGCCAACACAATAGCCACCGCAGGCGGCAGCAAGGAAAGTGCCGAATCGGCATAATTCATAACAGTCATTGATTATTATCTTCGTTAAATACGAATGGAGGGCGACTGAACTGGTGGGGAAAGGCAATAGATACCCAAGGTCACCTGTCCTATCAGTAGCGCTCCATAGTAACTATTTCCAACATCCGTATCGGAAAATACTATGGCAGTGTTGCACCTATTAAGTGCAACCCCAGCAGTTGATCGTGATAAATCGAACCACTTCGGCACCAAATCCTTTCGCAATCGATCAACGGAATCACCCTACTGATCACTACTAATATTTGGCGCGCCTCTACTTCTAAGAACGCCCGTACGCGGGCGTGAGGCACATAAAAACATAAGCGGCTTAGCAGATGCTACCGCAAAGCCACTTAATGTGACCTAGATCACAGATTAAATCAACCGAGACTTGTGATCAGCTCAGGAACCGCCTCAAATAAGTCCGCAACTAAGCCATAATCGGCAACTTGGAAAATAGGCGCTTCAGCGTCTTTGTTGATAGCAACGATAACTTTCGCGTCTTTCATACCCGCTAAATGTTGAATCGCGCCAGAAATACCCACTGCAATATAGAGATTAGGCGCCACAATCTTACCAGTTTGACCCACTTGTAAATCGTTAGGCACAAAACCCGCGTCAACGGCTGCGCGAGATGCGCCAACCGCAGCACCGAGCTTGTCAGCAAGCTGCTCTAACATGCCGAAGTTTTCACCACTGCCCATGCCTCGGCCGCCAGATACGATAATGCCAGCATTACCTAATTCTGGACGAGCTGATACCGTCAAAGATTGAGAAACAAACTGAGTTCTCGCTTCAAACACTTTATCGAGTGTCGTCACAGCCGCGCTGTTACCTTCTGGCGCAGCATCAAAGGCACTGGCGCGCACTGTCATCACTTTGATAGCATCATGGCTTTGCACTGTCGCTAAGGCGTTGCCCGCATACACAGGGCGCACAAAAGTGTCCGCACTAACGACGGTAATGACTTCAGAGATTTGCGCAACATCTAATAATGCCGCCACGCGCGGAAGCGTGTCCTTACCTAAGCTCGAAGCCGAAGCCAGAATGTGGCTATAGTTAGGGGCTAAGTCCACCAGCAATTTGGCAAAATTTTCCGCTAAATGCGCTTCATACACGCTGGCATCGGCAACGAGCACTTGGCTAACGCCTTGTAGTGCCTGTGCAGCTTGGACAACCGCGCCACATTGGTGACCCGCAACCAATACATGCACTTCATCGCCAATGGCGCGGGCGGCAGTGACGATTTTTGCCGTATCGAGTTTCAGTGCGGCA
This sequence comes from Shewanella sp. SP2S2-4, assembly GCF_031932025.1. Lineage (NCBI taxonomy): Bacteria > Pseudomonadati > Pseudomonadota > Gammaproteobacteria > Alteromonadales > Shewanellaceae > Shewanella > Shewanella sp. SP2S2-4. The sequence goes on along the minus strand of NZ_JAUOER010000032.1, from coordinate 53,956 downwards.
TTATCATGTTCAGCTAATACTAAAATGGCCATTTAGATCACCTTCGCTTCATTTTTTAACTTTTCAACTAGCTCAGCTACCGACGCTACCATTATGCCTGCTTTACGTTCTGCTGGCGGAGTGACCTTCACAACCGTTTGGTGACTCTTTAATGTCACGCCTAAGTCGGCCACAGTAAAGACTTCTAATGGCTTACGCTTGGCTTTCATAATGTTAGGCAGTGAAGCATAACGAGGTTCGTTCAAACGTAGATCGGCAGTCACAACCGCAGGCAGCGGCATAAGTAAGGTTTGCATACCGCCGTCAACTTCGCGAGCGACTTGCACAGAATGACCTTCTAATTTGATTTCAGAAGCAAAGGTCGCCTGTGGCATATCCATCAGCGCTGCGAACATTTGACCGGTTTGATTGTTATCGCCATCGATAGATTGCTTACCAAAAATCACCAGTTCAGCTTGTTCTTTGTCTTGTACCGCTTTGAGCAATTTGGCGATAGATACTGGCACCAGTTCGTCTTCAGTATCGATATGAATCGCACGGTCTGCACCTAATGCGAGCGCAGTACGTAATTGTTCTTGAACGGCTTTATTACCAATACTGACAACAACCACTTCAGTAGCGCTACCCGCTTCTTTTAAACGAACCGCTTCTTCTACTGCGATTTCACAAAAAGGGTTCAACGCCATTTTTAGGTTTGCAGTGTCAACACTTGTATTGTCAGCTTTGACCCTGACCTTCACATTGGCATCAACAACGCGCTTAACGGGCACCAATACTTTCATAGGGTTTCCTTCCTACACTTTCATGTACATGGACAAAACATTGGTTAATACCAATGCAGGATAGAGCAACTTTACGTCCTGTTAACGTTAACGTCAACCAAAGTCAAACGCCTGTTTGCATTTTTTAATCCGCGCAACGGCTACTTTTTTGGACACTTATTTGAGTAAATAAGAAAAGTTCAAAATATAAATAATATTTAATTTACTTAAAACGCATAATTTTATTTGATTCGAGCTATATTAGTTTCTATCATTTAGGTGTTGTTCACCATTATCCTGTATTAAAAATTAGAGTGGGACGAAAATAGATATGAGCGAATTTTTAGAGATATTAACTCACGGCCGTCGTTTTAAAGCAGCAGTTAAAGAACTTAGCGTTGAAGAGTTACGTGATTTAGCAGACAAATTAGATAAAATTTTAGTAGAACGCGAGTCTATGGCTGAGGAAGAAGAACAAGCCATGGCAGCTCGTAATGCTAAGATTGAAGAAATCCGTCAACAAATGGAAGCCGTTGGTTTATCAATTGATGACTTAGGTGGCGTAGCTGTTAAAGCAACCGCGAAGAAACGCGCTCCTCGTCCAGCTAAATACCAAATCGAAGTTGACGGTGAAATGGTTCAGTGGACTGGCCAAGGCCGTATGCCAACCGTATTTAAGAACGAGATCAATAAAGGTCGTTCTATGGAAGATTTCTTAATCTAATCCAATTCGGTGTGGCGGTTCGAGTAACCAACATCCATTTGCATAAAAGCTCGCATTCATTGCGGGCTTTTTTATATCCATTATTGACTGCAATCTAAAACAACAAGCGTTAATCCCACGCCTCATTCCCGCTCAAATTGCGTTACAATTCAACCTTAGTATTTACATCTGCTTTCAGTTACTCTTTATTCACCCTCACTCGATTGAATAAAATAATGCAGATAAACAATAAGATAATTATAAGCTGCAGCATGATCGCTAGCTTAGTCTCACAGACCACATATGCCCAAATCAATACAGGGACAACCTCCAATAAACTCACGGCTTTTACCCATGCTGAATTAATCATTGCGCCGGGTAAGCGTTTAAGCGATGCCACTTTATTGGTTGAAAATAATCGAATTAAAGCCATTGTTGAGCACGGTGACATTCCAGCTGGCGCATTTAAAATCGATTTGAGTGGTTATACTATTTACCCTGGATTTATCGATCCTTTCACCGATTATGGGATTGAGTTCGAATATCCAAAACTTGGGCTCACTCGTCCTGTCTACGATATTAAACGTATCGGCGGCAATGCAGACAATGGCGCAATTCATTCTGAAAAAGAATGGTTTAATTACGTTTATCCCAATAAAGAACGCGCGAAAGAGTGGATCAATAATGGCTTTACGAGTGTGCAAAGTAGCAAACTCGACGGAATCTTCCGAGGGACGGCTGTCAGTCTGTCATTAGCAGACAAAACCGCCAACGAAGTGATTTATCGCGCCCGTAGTCAACCTTTTATGGCATTTGATAAAGGCTCATCTGAACAAGATTATCCGTCATCATTAATGGGCAGTATTGCGCTTATTAGACAAACCTTTGCCGACGCCAATTGGTATAACCAAAATAAAAACAAATCGGCCAATGGCGCAATAAACAATCAAGTCGAATTTAATATCGCCTTTGAGCGCTTAGATAATTTAGCCGATAAGCAAATTATCTTTGAAACCAAAAATCTCAACGATCAATTGCGTGCCGCCCATTTACTCAAAGAACATAAATTGCCAGCCAACCTGCTCGGTAATGGTCAAGAATACTCGCGCATCAATGAGTTAAAGGCGCTGAACTACCCGTTAATCTTACCTTTAAACTATCCACAGGCGCCCGATGTCGGGACAGATGATGCCGATCGCGAAGTATCCCTGGCGGATTTAAGACAGTGGGAACGTGCGCCAACCAATTCAGCAGAAGTTGCCAAAGCAGGTATTCCTTTCGCACTAACACAATTTGGTATTAAGACCGATGCTTTTTGGCCGCGACTGCGCCAAGCCATTACTCAAGGTTTAACTGAAGATCAAGCCTTAGCTGCACTGACCACCCAAGCCGCCGAGATGACAGGCACCGCAGATTTTACCGGCAAACTCGCACCCGGTTACATGGCAGACTTTGTTATCACTAAAGGCAATATCTTTAAAGATGGCCAGATCTACAGTGTTTGGTTGCAAGGTCAGGAGCAAAGTCTTCGCTCACTGCCCCAAGCAAGATTACTGGGCGATTATCAATTAAGCCTCAATAACCTCACGCTGGATTTATCGCTGCAAGATGTGAGTAAAGGTGATAAACCCAAAATCCAAGGCAGCTTAAGCAGTGGCGAACAAAGCATCGCGCTCACTCAACTTAAGTTAGATGACGACGGTCGATTAAGCTTTACTGCCGATTTGAGCGCCGCAGGTATTAAAGGCCTTAGCCGCTTTACGCTGTGGATGGCCGATGACGGTATTCAAGGCCGCATGGTCGATGCTAAGAGTCGCACCACAAATGTTGCCGGTATTGCGATAGCGCAAACTGCAGCGGTTAATAGTGCTGACCAAGAAAGCAATCAAGCGACCAAGGAGGAAGCCAACACGAGTCTAGTGAGTAACCTCACCTACCCTAACGTCGCTTATGGACTGAGCGAAGCGCCTAAGATTGAGAAGCTGCACATCAAAAATGCCACCCTGTGGACCTCGGATAAGCAAGGCATTCTCGAACATGCAGATCTCTTGATGGCCAATGGCCGCATCGAAAAAATTGGCCAGCAACTCAGTACGCCTTCTGGTTATCAAGTCCTCGATGCAACAGGTAAACATCTTACTGCGGGCATTATTGATGAACACTCGCATATCGCCATTAATGGTGGCACCAACGAAGGCACGGATGCCGTAACCTCTGAGGTGCGCATTGGTGATGTGATTAATCCCGACGATATTTCACTCTATCGCGCCTTAGCGGGCGGCGTCACCAGCGCACAAATACTCCACGGCAGCGCCAATCCTATTGGCGGCCAATCGCAACTGATCAAAATGAAATGGGGCGAAACGGCCGAGCAACTTAAATTTGCTAACGCGCCCGCCAGTATCAAGTTCGCTTTAGGTGAAAACGTTAAGCAGAGCAACTGGGGAGAGAAATTTGTTCAGCGCTTCCCGCAAACGCGTATGGGAGTCAAAGCCTTATTTGAAGAGACCTTCGATGCCGCCATCGCCTATGAAAATGCGTTAAAAGCCTATGATGACCTGCGCTCCAGCGATAAGAAAAAAACCGTTGCACCGCGCCCAAGTTACCGTCTGCAAGCAGTGGCCGAAGTATTAAATCAGCAGCGTGATGTGCACATTCACTCCTATGTGCAGTCAGAAATCCTGATGTTTATCCGCTTAGCCGAGGCTTATCACTTTAAAGTGCAAACCTTTACCCATGTGCTCGAAGGTTACAAAGTGGCGAGTGAACTGGCCACCCATGGCGCTGGCGCATCGACCTTTGCCGATTGGTGGGCCTATAAGTTTGAGGTGTACGACGCGATTCCACAAAATGCGTGTTTGATGCAAAACAAAGGCGTGACCACCAGCATAAACTCAGACGACTATGAAATGCAGCGCAGACTCAACCAAGAAGCGGCTAAGTCTATGATGTATTGCAATATGTCGAAGGAAGATGCTTGGAACATGGTCACTATTAATCCGGCCAAGCAATTAAGAGTCGATGAATTTGTGGGTTCACTCACCCCAGGGAAAATGGCCGATATCGTGCTGTGGAACGCAGAGCCTCTGTCGATTTACGCCAAAGTGACACAGGCATGGGTTGAAGGAAAACGCTACTTTGACCGCGATCAAGACCAAATTGTCCAGCAAGCGGTCGTCAACGAGCGCGCCGCACTGATCCAAAAAATTCTCAGCAGTGATGATCAAGCCAAAGCGGGTGAAAAAGTCACGCCACTAAACGAGCCACAGTGGCACTGCGACACCCACTATCAGGCATGGGGCCACACTCATGAGGGAGCCAAATAATGCAACATTCATCTAAACCCGTTTTGTTTGCCGCGCTACTGGGCGCGATTTGCACCACGCTGGCCCCAGCGATGGCAAGCGATATCGTGCCAACACCTAAACAAAGTCGCAGCGTACTGATTAAAAACGCCACAGTGCACACAGTCAGTCAAGGCGTGCTCAGCAACACTGATGTCTTGATTGAAAATGGCAAAATCACGGCCGTTGGGCCTCAACTCACCAGCCAAGCCAACAGTGCAACCGCAGAAACCAGTGACACTCAAGTCGTCGATGCTAGCGGTAAACACTTATATCCGGGCTTAATTGCCCTAGATACCAGCTTGGGCTTAGTTGAAATTGAAATGAGCCGCCCCACGGTCGATAACGCCGAGGTGGGTTATATCAACCCGCAGATCAGCACAGCCACGGCTTACAATCCAGATTCTGAGCTCATCCCTACCATACGGTTCAACGGCATCACCCACGCGCAAATCGTCCCGAGCGGCGATGGTATTGCTGGCCAATCGGTACTAGTGGATCTCGATGCGTGGACGATTGAGGATGCACTGACCCCCAGTGCTGGGCAGTTCCATGTCTACTGGCCGCAAATCAAACGCATGCCTGAAGATGAAAAAGAGAAAGCCAAGGCTATCGAGAAAAATCAGCAGGCGATCGACCTGCTCAATATCGCCTTTGAAGATGGCTATCGCTATTTCTTAAGTGATAAAGCCAAGGGCAAAGATAACAACAAGGATGAAGATCCACAGTCCGCGACCAACAACCTTCGCTGGCAGGCCATGTTGCCGCTATACCAAGGTAAAGCGACACTGTTTGCCCATGCCGACAGTGTTGGCCAAATTGAGCAAGTGATTGCTCTGACAAAAAAATACCAATTCAAACTGGTGATTGTCGGCGGATACGATGCATGGCGCTTAGCCTCAAGCCTGAGGGAAGTTAAAGTTGGGGTCATTTATCCTCATACCTTGAGTCTGCCTAAGCGTAAAGATGAACCGGTGGATTTGCCCTTTAAAATCCCCTCCTTGCTCGCTAATGCAGGAATTCCCTTTGCCCTTGGGTTCTCATCGGACTGGAACAGCCGTAACTTACCCTATGCAGCAGGTTATAGCGCCGCCTATGGTTTAACGCCTGAGCAAGCGCTTAAGTCCATCACCTTAGATGCCGCAAAACTGTTAGGTGTCGAGGATTTAGGGGCGATTGCCGTGGGATACCAAGGCAGTGTTGTACTGTCCGAGGGGGACATTCTCGACCCTATGACCAATAAGATAGAGGCTATCTGGATTGAAGGACGGCAGATAGATCTGAATAATCGCCATCAGCAGCTTTATCAAAAGTACCTTAAGCGGTAGAATTTACTCAGATAATAATATCGCATCGGCGCAGCCTACCAAGGCTGCGCAGTTTTCCCCCAAATCTCAGGTCAAACCATGAAAATTATCCTCTCAAGTGCATTAGTGCTCCTACTCAGTGCCTGTGCAAGCGACTACAGTTTTAACAGTAATTTGGACGGTGAGGCGATCAATGACTATTTCAAGGCATCCGATGTCACCCTCTATGAAGGCGATACCTTGCCAAAAGGTCATTATGAATTAAAAGGTTTGGTCCAAGGGGAATCCTGTCAGGCCGATGTCAACAGCGTACCTGCGTCATTAGCCGATGCCAGAACCGAAGCCCGCCGTAACGCCGCAGATAAAGGTGCTAACGGCATTATCATCAAACAATGTGTGATGTTAGATGAAGCCGCCCAAGGTTGTATCAGCCGCGCCCTGTGCGTCGGCCAAGCAGTTAAAACAGCTACCGCAGAGTAAATCCCACGCGAGCAACACACTGCTCGCGATTCGATGATCTAAGATTGCCCGTATCAACCGCTTAATGGCTGATGTTCCATGAGCAAGGATTCATGGCTAACGCTGCATAATTAGCGCTCAAAGATGGGCCTTAATGATGAGCTTAGAATGATGAACTTAGGCGGTTGTGATACTTACCCTTTTAGGTAATTTTTTGCATGACATTTACCAACCAAATTGTCGCAGTAGCGACATGCCGCACCCCCTATAAACAAAAGTTTGGCATTCCAAGACAACCCGGACTCGTTGAGGCCCGCGGCTATGTCGAACTTGAACCCCATGTAAATCATATCGATGCGGTGCGTGGCATAGAGCAATATTCCCATCTCTGGTTGCTATTTTGCTTCCATGAAAATCTTGCCCAAGGTTGGAAAACCACAGTCAGGCCGCCGCGATTAGGCGGCAATGAAAAACTCGGCGTATTCGCCACTCGCTCCACTTTTCGCCCTAATGGTATAGGCCAGTCAGTAGTGAAACTGCACGGCGTAGTACAACGCAAGGGCAAAGTGTGCCTCGAAATTTCCGGTATGGATCTGGTCGATGGCACGCCCATTATCGATATTAAGCCTTACATTCCTTTCTCGGATTCGATTACCGATGCAGTCGGCGGCATTGCTCAAGACGCCCCAAAACTGATTTCAGTGGTGTATTCCGATAATGCCGAGGCACAAATTGAGCGTTACGCCCAACAGGAAACCTACACAGATTTAGCCGTACTTATCCGCGGAGTCTTGGGGCAAGATCCGCGCCCCGCCTACAAAAAATCCAAGGATGATCCTAAGTTATATCAAGTCACCCTCTATGATTTAGATGTGTTCTGGCACATGGCGGTCGATGATAATGACCAAGAATACATCTTGGTATTAGAACTCAAACCGGGGAAATGTGGCTAAATGTCTGCGCCAACGCCTAGATCAGAGCCGACATCTTTGCCTGATTATCAAAGCCAGCATAAAAAGCGTCTCTCTTGGATGCCGTGGCTGTATTTTTCTTTAAAAGAGAAACATTTAGTCTGGGCAAAACCTTGGCAGGATGAGATCCAAGCAACGCTTTGTGCCCTCGAAACGGTCAACATCGGCGAGCACTGTTTTATTGCCCCCGAAGCGCAGTTATTTGCCGAACCCAATCGTGATATCCGCATGGGTAATCGTTGCATGATCGCCGCCGACTGTTTTTTGCACGGGCCCATCACACTAGGGGATGAAGTCGCGATTAATCATGGTTGCTCCTTCGATGGTGGCAGGGTCGGTATTCAGATTGGCAGCCAGACTCGCATCGCCAATAATGTCACCCTTTACGCCTTCAACCATGGCATGGCGCCAGATACGCCCATCTATCAACAAGCTGCCAACTCCAAAGGCATTGTTATAGGTAAAGATGTGTGGATTGGCGCTCAGGCCGGCATAGTCGATGGTGTGACCATTGGCGATCACGCTGTGGTTGGTATGGGCAGCATAGTGACTAAAGATGTGCCCGACTGGGCGATAGTGGCAGGCAACCCCGCCAAAGTGATTGGCGATAGGCGTGATAAAAGCTAAATCGGCCAGCACAAATCGCATCTTAAATCGCTTTCCTTTAGCTCAGTAATCTTCTCAAAAATGCTATTTGTCTCCCAGCTAGTTGAATTTAACCTAAATACGTAGGTGACATCATCAAAGCAGGTGATAAAATGGCGACCATTCAACTCAAATTTGGACATCGGTAATGCGCGTCAGCAAGTACCTGCTATCAACACAGAAAGAAACTCCTGCCAACGCAGAAGTCATTAGTCATCAATTAATGTTACGTGCGGGCATGATCCGTCGTAATGCGTCGGGCCTTTATAGCTATCTCCCCACGGGCTTACGCGTACTGCGTAAAGTCGAAGCCATTGTTCGTGAAGAAATGAACAAAGCCGGTGCAATTGAAATTCTAATGCCTATGGTGCAACCGGCAGACTTGTGGGTAGAAACAGGTCGTTGGGAAAAGTTTGGTCCCGAGCTGCTGCGCTTTAAAGATCGCCACAATCGCGACTTCGTACTGGGCCCAACCCACGAAGAAGTGATCACAGACCTGATCCGTAAAGAAGTCAGCTCATACAAGCAATTACCGCTGAACCTTTACCAAATCCAAACCAAATTCCGTGACGAAGTTCGTCCACGTTTTGGCATGATGCGCTCACGCGAATTCTTGATGAAAGACGCCTACTCTTTCCACCTTGACGTCGATACCATGAATGAAACCTATGAGGCCATGTACAACGCCTATAGTAACATTCTAACGCGCATGGGCTTAGCCTTCCGTCCAGTATTAGCTGATACCGGTTCTATCGGTGGCAGCATGTCACACGAGTTCCACGTTCTGGCGCAAAGCGGTGAAGATTTAATTGCTTACTCAACGGGCAGCGATTACGCGGCTAACATTGAGAAAGCTGAATCACCAGTGCCCACTGAGCCTCGCGGCGCAGCCACTGAAGAATTGCGTTTAGTCGATACCCCAAATGCGAAGACCATTGCTGAATTGGTTGAGCAGTTTGATCTGGATATCACTAAAACCGTCAAAACCTTGATCGTCGTCGGCGCATCAGAAGCGACGCCGTTAGTGGCACTGATTGTTCGCGGTGACCATGAACTCAATGAAGTTAAAGCCGACAAGTTAGACTTAGTGGCATCACCAGTAGAAATGGCGCCAGAAGCGCTGATCCGTGACGCCATTGGCGCAGGTCCTGGTTCACTTGGCCCTATCGGTCTTAACATCCCTATCGTTATCGATCACAGCGTTAGCGTCATGAGCGATTTTGCTGCTGGTGCGAATGTGGATGACAAACATTATTTTGGTATCAACTGGGAACGCGATCTGCCATTAGCGCAAGTTGCCGATATCCGTAATGTAGTCGAAGGCGAGCCAACACCAGATGGTTCAGGCATTTATGCTATGGCACGCGGTATCGAAGTGGGTCATATTTTCCAACTGGGTACTAACTACTCTAAATCGATGAACGCGACTGTACTTGACGAAAACGGCAAGTCACAGGTGCTATTGATGGGTTGTTACGGTGTCGGCGTGAGCCGTATTGTGGCCGCAGCCATCGAGCAAAACTTCGATGACCGTGGCATCATTTGGCCAGAAGCGATTGCACCATTTAGCGTGGGCATTCTGCCAATGAACATGCACAAGTCGCACCGCGTAACCGATATCGCCGAGCAGTTATACAAAGACTTAAACGAAGCGGGTATCGACGTGTTACTGGACGATCGTAAAGAACGCCCAGGTGTGATGTTTGCCGATATGGAACTGATTGGTATCCCACACACAGTGGTGATTGGTGATCGCAATATCGATGCTGGCGTATTTGAATACAAAAACCGCCGCACCGGTGAAAAGCAAGATATTCCATTTGATCAACTGCTCGACTTCCTGAAAAACGCAGTGAAAGGCTAAGCCTCAACGCGAAATATAGAAAAGCTTAACGATCAAAAACGAAACGCACTTAAGCCCAGCTTAAGTGCGTTTTTTATTGGACTTTTATTGACCTTCGTCGATCACTCGCGACATTACTTTTTTATCTGTGGCTGTTTATCTTTGTATTTTTGGCACTGTACTTTTGGCACTGTACTTTGCGCTAACAGGTATTGACTCGGAGCGACGCCCATCAACTGTCTGAACATATAACCAAAGGCTGAACCCGAGGCATAACCTAAAGATAACGCTGTAGTGAGCACTGATTCACCTCGGCTGAGCATTTGAATCGCCACCTGCAACCTAAGCCTTTGCAACCATTGGTTATAACTTAGCCCAGTTTGCTGTTTAAATAATCTCGCTAACGTGCGGGCCGAGGCGCCGACCTCCCGCTGCCAATCCACCAAAGTGCGTTGCTCGCTCGGATCTGCAAGCAAAGCCTCGGTAATGCGCAGTAATTTTTTATCCCTTGGATAAGGTAAATCCAAGGCGACCTTTGGCGCGAGCACCATAAAGTCACGGATCACCATCAAGAGCCGTATAACGCTAGCCTTAAAATCGGGATCAATCAGCCCAGCCTCATTCTGCACTAAGGCATTAGCCTCTTGTAGTAGCAACTGCAAAACAGGCTTCACACTTAAACAAGTACAGTCGGGTGGAAAACCGCCTATCTGGGTGTCATCCAAATACAAACTGCTCAATTGCACCTGACTTAGCGCGATAACCTCATGATCGACAAAGGGAGGCACCCACACTGCTTGTTCAGGCGGCACAATGTAACGCCCAGCAGGCGTGATCACACTCAACACACCTTGGCTGGCATAAATGACTTGTCCCCAAGAATGACGATGGCGCTGCACATGCTCAAACGGCTTGAGCGCTCGCTTAAGCAACATGATGGACGCGCTTAGCCCTGCGGCGGCTAAACGTGAAGGTGCGACCTGAGTGTACTGAGTGATGTGCTGCTGAGATAAAGGAGTGTCAGTTACTTGATTCAAGGTGTTATCGCCCAAGGTGATTTTTATATCGAAGCTTCTTTTCGTATTATCGAGCCTCTTCCGTATAGAAGTGACTTTTTGTATAAAAGCACTTTTCTGTGTAGAAGTGTCTTTTTATCTAGACATTAAGTCAATCTATCGAGCTAACGCCAAAGCGGCAAGCGCTAACATGCCCTCTCAGATTTAACGAATTGGAGATGACATGAGCATCCACATGAATAAAAACCGGGTTACGCCCGTCACCTTACAAAAAATGAAAGGTAAAACGCCCATAGTTGCCCTCACCGCCTATGAAAAACCGATGGCGGAACTTATCGATCCCCATGTGGATATGATTATCGTCGGCGACTCCGTCGGTATGGTGGTTTATGGGCAAGACTCTACACTAGGTGTTACCTTAGAAATGATGATTAATCATGGTCTTGCTGTCACTCGCGGCGCAGCACATGCCTGCGTGATTATCGATATGCCCTTTGGGAGTTATCAAGAATCGCCTCAGCAAGCCTTTAGACATGCCAGCCAAGTATTAATACGTACTGGCGCGCAGGCGGTAAAACTCGAAGGGGGCGCAGAGATGCTCGACACTACTCGCTTTTTAACCCAGCGAGGCATCCCTGTGATGCCACACATAGGACTGATGCCACAACACGTCAATCAATTGGGTGGATTTAAAACCCAAGCAAGGGATGCCGCCGCCATCGAAGCCCTCGTTCGTTTAGCAAAAGACTTTGAGCAAGCAGGCGCTTTTAGCATACTGATTGAAGGCACATCCGAGCTCGCGGCGCGCACAGTAACGGCAGAAGTCTCAATCCCCGTAATCGGCATTGGCGCCTCACCCGCCTGCGATGGCCAAGTGCTCGTGACTGAGGATATTTTAGGCTTATTTTCTGACTACACGCCTAAATTTGCCAAACGCTATATCGACCTAAGCCCCTTAATCACTCACGCCTGCGCCGAATACGCCAGAGAAGTGAGAACCGCTGAGTTTCCAACAGCAGAGCATTGTTTTGGCCTCAGCCAAACGACCAAGGTTACAGCGGATTAATTATTTAAAGCGAAATATTGCAGCAATCGAATAAACTATAAATCGAAATTTGCAACTAATTGAGTCTACCGACTTGCTTTTTATAGGGGGGCGTTGCTTTAATAAAACTATTAAAACAATAAATTGAGTCTGAAGATTGCCTACATCAACTGCATTAGTCTTAGGTGGCGGCGGCGCAAGAGCCGCCTATCAAGTCGGCGTGCTAAAAGCACTGGTTCAGCTTTATCCGCGTAATCATGGCATTCCCTTTAAAATCATTTGTGGCACCTCGGCAGGTGCCATTAATGGCACTTCCATTGCTACCCATGCTTCCTGTTTTCATCTTGGTGTCAAAAAGCTCGAATGGGTATGGCGCCATTTTGAAACTCGCAAAGTCTATCGCGCATCCATCACGGGCGTGCTTGGTCACCTAGGGAAAATGGCTCTCAAAGGCATGCAGGATGATAAGGTGAATACCGACGCCGGCAGTCTGCTCGATAACGATCCACTTCGAAAACTGCTCAATGAATTAATCGATTTTAAACGCATCGACCGTAATATTCGCAGCGGCGCACTCACCGCACTCAGCGTCGATGCCTCTTGCTACAACAACTCACGCTCAGTAAGTTTTTTCCAAGCTTCACGGGATATTGAAAACTGGACCCGTGCTAGACGCAGCGGCGAACGTATGATGCTCAACACTGAGCACCTACTAGCCAGTTCGGCCATCCCTATGGTGTTCCCCTCGATTAAACTCAACCAAGCCTATTATGGCGATGGCTCGGTCCACCAGCTGGCACCGCTCTCAAGTCCTATCCATTTAGGCGCCGAAAAACTCTTAGTTATTAACTTAGAGAGTCCTCACAAGCATTTCCCAATGGAACTGGAATATCACCCGAAAACGGCATCCATAGCGGGCCATCTGCTCGATACGATCTTTTCCGACACTTTAAATAGCGACCTTGAGCGACTTGAAAGGATCAATAACACCTTAAGCCTGATTCCTGAGTCAAGCCGCAACAAACTCGCCTTGCATCCAATTAAAACCTTAGTCATCAAGCCCAGCGAAGATCTCAGCAAAATTGCCGCCCGCTTCTACGATGACATGCCATGGGCAGTAAAAACCTTACTCGGTTTTATCGGCATTGATAGACAATCAGATTCTAGTATCGTGTCCTACCTATTATTTGAAAAAACCTACACCAGCGCGTTAATCGACCTAGGCTACAAAGATGCCATGGAGCAAATCGACGAACTTAAAGCGTTTTTTGGTTTAAAGTCAGAAAATAGCGCAGAACCTCATCGCTAACAGCTATGATGCAGAACTCATACTAAAACTGATTTATAAAGGTGAGTTTGTTTAGCTGTTCAAGTCTAAGATGAATGATACAACTCATTAAAATAAATGGGCTTAGTTTATAGCTAAGCAAAATTTCAATCGAAAGCCTGAATCCTCTTTAGGATTTAAGATTGATCATTTAGCTAGTATCCCCTATCATGTTTTACTAGATTAGCTAAAATCACTTAAATTTTTTCTAAAAGGGAATCACGATGAAAAAAACTTCACTAGCACTTATCGTTGCAATAACAGCATTAAGCTCTATGGCTGCAAATGCAGCAGACGGCGGAGCTGCAGGTACAGGTACTGCTGCAAGCACTAGCACTGGTGTTATTGTTGCTGGTAGTGTAGCTGCTGCTGCTGCAATTGCTGGCGCAGTTGTAATATCTAACAGCTCTGATGGTAACCCAGTTACAACTTCTAATAGCAACACTACTGGTACCAACTAATCCGTCTGGTGCAGCTATAAAACAACCGCCTATTGGCGGTTGTTTTTTTTTGCTCGTTTAGAGAAAGTGAGAATCACTTCATTTATTGAAATAAGTCTCAGATATCTCTACATTAGATATTTATTACTATTGAGAATAAGCAACTCGGATGCGTATAAATAAAAAATTAATCTTACTCACAGCCTCAGTTGCATTAATGGGTATTGCCGGCTGTAGTCAACGAATTAGCGCCCTCAACGATACGATTAAATTAGCTTTAATTGGAGAGAGCGATATTAAGCTCACCACCGAGCAAATAGAAGCCAATCCCTACGCTAGCATCTATGTCAAGATAGAAGATATACCTCAAGCATTTGTTGTTTTAGCCTTAGCAGAACCAAAACACACCCTCACCACTGTCAGACCAGCGCCAGAAGCAATGGAGCTAAAATGGCTCTCTGCAGATAAAGCAATGTTAGTGACTGTGAACGGGCGTTTGGTGAGAACTCATAGTCTGCTCACAGGCAATTTAGCCGCTATTGAAAGTTCAGAACCCGATCCTATTCTCCTAGGTCTGCATCTAAATAGCACGCCTAAGACTTGGACTCGCACGCTTGACTGGCAACCCGGCTACCATTATGGGTATAAACTTAATTCACAGTTTGATTTTATCGCTGAGGAAAAGATACTCATAAATGATACTCCCACTCAAGCATTGCATTACAGCGAGTTAGTATCTGTTGAAGGTCTTAATATTCAATATTTAAATGAGTTTTGGTTAAAACCGGATGATGGGCTCGTCATTAAAAGCCGCCAGAAGATAGCACCCAATCTGCCTTTTATCGATATAACTTTACTTAAGCCATTTGCATCTTAGTGGAACCATTATGAGATATTACATCGCGCCATTGGCACTTGTACTTAGTTCAGCACTAACGGCAACCGTTCATGCTGAAACCCAGTTATTCATCAGTACATCTACGAATCAGGATGCTCAGGTTCAACTAAACTACCCGACAGCAGTGCGAATAGAACAAATAGTACAAGACGGATTACAGCAACTCCCAGCATATAATAAAACCACGAATAAAGAGGTTGTTCCTATTTATTGGTTAGGTGCGGCATTACTCGATATTCAAAATACCGCCGCATTAGAAACGAAACGTCAGCAAGTCTTGAGCCAGTTAGCTAAAATGGGCCAAGTAAAAGACGACAGTGCTTACATCGCAAAACTGGCTAAGCTCGCACAACTTATTCGCAGTCTACAACTTGGGCAGCGCGTAATGCAGCCTCTGGATATTGACCTTATTCGTATCAATGATTCATACAATTCGCTAATTGATGGTCGTTTCCTATTAGTCTTACCGCCTCGTCCAAGCACTGTTACAGTGCTTGGTGCAGTAGCTCAAACAGGGGATTTGGCATGGCAAGGCCAAAAGACTAGCAAAGATTACCTCAAACAAGCAGGGTTACTCGATAATGCTGAAACAAGTTTTGTGTGGATTATTCAACCCGATGGCAAAGCGATAAAACAACCCATCGCTTATTGGAATCATCAAGAGCAAGATATTGCTCCTGGAGCAAGTCTCTACGTTGAGTTTTCAAGTCTATTTGATGACTACACTCAACTGAATGAAAACATTGTTGAATTACTCAGGAATCGGGCTCTGTAATGAAAAAGTCTAGCCACACAATCCATACCTTAGGCCGATTATCTGCACTGTCTTTGGCATTATTACCATTACTCCAGGTAACTGCAGATGAGTTTTCTTATCCAACACTGTTAGCCTCGCAATCAGATTTTGGTGGTGTTGGTTTGATGCAAATGCCAACAGGCCGAATGGCGCCTGAAGGCGAGTTTAATTTTGCGACTAGCTATAACGACGACTACCAGCACTTCACAGCCTCAGTACAACTGTTTCCTTGGTTTGAAACCACAGTACGTTATACGCAGGTACAGGATTTACTCTATAGTAACGACCCCAATTTCAGTGGTAACACTAAGTACACTGATAAAGGCATTGACTTTAAAGTTCGGTTACTTGAAGAAACAAATTGGCTCCCAGAAACCTCTATTGGTGTACGCGACTTTGGTGGCACAGGGTTGTTCGATGGCGAATTTATTGCTGCAACCAAACGGGTTGGCCCACTAGACTTCACTTTAGGTATTGGCTGGGGCTATATAGGTAATAGCGGTAACCTAACTTCAGATAAAAAGGATCTTAACTATAACTGCGATCGTGACACTTCCTATGGCGGTAAAGGGGGAACTGTTGATTATCAGCGTTGGTTCAAGGGCTGTGCTGCACTATTCGGCGGCGTTGAGTACCAAACGCCATGGGAACCATTAAGAGTAAAAATAGAGTATGACGGCAATGACTACCAATCTGATTACCCTGTCGTGCGTGGCCGCGATCGGAATGCTATGCCACAGGACAGCAAATTCAACTATGGTTTACTGTATCGATTTGGTGACTGGGTCGATCTGCATTTAAGTTATGAACGTGGTAATACTTGGACGCTCGGTTTTAGTTTACAAACGAATTTCAATACCTTAACTCAGATAAAGCGCGATCCTGCTGCAGCTAAATATAAGCCAATACCAGCGGCACCATTAACGCATGTGCAAACAGCAAATATTCCATTAGATAGTGTTAGCCCTTCAGAAAATATCATTGCGACGGCTGACACCAGCCTATACATCAAAGCAGAAATAGCTGACACTCATTTAATCGTTCAGCCTAAAGAAGCAATGTTAAAAACAACAATTGACTGGAATAAGGTATCTCAAGAACTGCAAACTATTGCTGGTTATAACAATGCCAAGATTTATCTCGATACCGGCAGTATTACTGTCGTTGGTGAGCAAACTAAATATCGTGATAGAAATGAAGCCCACCAAAGGGCTGCCACTATACTTGCCAATAATAGCGATCTGACTCAAATCAAAGAGTATCGCTTAATTGAGACCCATTATAGCCAGCCGATTACAGAAACGCGTATTGATGCAGAAAAATTTGCCCAAGTAGCAAGTTTTGGCTATCTGAATGCGAAGATAACAGACGCAAGTCAAGTCAGTGTCCCTTCATTACCTCAAGGCCAACTAGTTACAAACTCAGACAAAAATTGGTTAGACAAGCTTGGCTTTGATATTTCACCAACTATGGTGCAATCCTTCGGTGGTTCGGAAGGCTTCTACATGTTTAATATCGGCGTTACAGGTAGTGCCAACTATCGATTTACCGATAACTTCGAATTTGGCGGTTCTCTCTACCTTAATTTATACGATAACTACGATAAATTTTTATATGACGTGCCACCAGACGGCACCGACTTAAAACGCGTAAGAACCTTAATCCGCCAATATGTTCACGATAACCCAGTGAGAGTTAATAACCTGCAACTCACTTGGATGGACAATCTTAGCGATAATATTTCCTATCAAGCCTATGGTGGCTATTTAGAGATGATGTATGGCGGTGTTGGTACTGAGTTCCTATATCGCCCACTTAATAGTCAATGGGCCTTTGGGTTCGATGTTAACTATGCTAAGCAGCGAGATCCCGATAGCATGTTTGGGTTCTTTAAGGATGAAAATCAATTTGACCCTCTCACCAATCGTGCCTATCGAGTTCAGACTGGCGTAGTGACTGGACATGCAACGGCTTATTACCAACCTGAGTGGTTTCCTAATACCTTACTCAGAGTCAGTGCTGGACAATATCTCACCGAGGATAAAGGCGTAACGGTTGATTTCTCTAAACAGTTTGATAGTGGGGTTATCGTCGGGGCATTTGCGACTAAAACTAATCTATCGGCAGATGAATACGGTGAGGGAAGCTTTACTAAGGGATTCTATATTTCAATCCCATTCGATCTAATGACGGTTAAGTCTACCCATAGTCGTGCTTTCCTATCATGGATGCCGTTGACCCGCGACGGCGGTCAAATGCTTGGCCGTAAGTACAACTTGTTCGATGTAACTGATGCACGTGCGCCTTGGTATACCAGACCCAGTGTTGACCCCATTAAATAATCAGTACGCAGTTAAAACCTCAAAACGGGCAAGATAATTCTTGCCCGTTTTGTTTTCTGCCATTAGGACTAACTTACAATAGTAAAATCTGCACTGCCAAATTAGCTCACTACTTTATTGGCGACTTAATCCCATGTGGCGATGAACGTAAGTACTGTGGCGGCACTTTCACAGTTGCACCTAATATTGCTGCCGCATGCCAAGGCCAATGTGGGTCATAAAGCATAGTGCGAGCAAGCGCGATAGCATCGGCCTGCCCTTGAGCCAAAATCGTTTCCGCTTTATTAGCATCTGTAATTAAGCCCACGGCAATCACAGGTATGTTTACCTCAGCTTTAATGGCTTCGGCAAAAGGCACTTGAAAGTGCTCAGCGACAGGGATTTGTTGCAGCGGACTTAACCCACCAGTACTCACATGAATAAAATCGCAACCTCTACTCTCTAATGCTTTTGCCAACACTAGGCTTTGGGCTAAATCCCAACCACTCTCGACCCAATCGGTTGCCGAAATCCGCACACCGAGTGCCATTTTAGGCGATATCACAGCCTTGTCCTTTCTTTTAATACAAACCGTGATTGGCTTTATGATGGAGTACTGGCGAGGCTATCTCGCGTGGATAAAATCGGTGCGGTAATTAATGGCCAATCAATGGCAAACTCTGCACTGTTCCAAGCGACAACGCTTTCATCTTCAGGATCATAATATTGGGTACATTGATAAATAACCTCAGCATAATCACTGAGAACATAAAAACCGTGAGCAAAGCCCGGTGGGATCCACATTTGCAGATGATTCTCTGCTGATAGCACTCGCCCAACCCATTTCCCATAGGCGGCCGAGTCGGGCCTTATATCGACGGCCACATCAAAAATGCTCCCTGCACAGACTCGCACTAATTTCCCCTGCGGTTTACGCCGTTGAAAATGCAAGCCTCGCAGGACATTACGTTGCGAACGGCTGTGATTCTCCTGCACGAACACACATGACTCGAATCCACGCAGTGCAAAGCAGGCATCAAAATAGGATTGCCTAAACGTCTCCATAAAGAAACCGCGTTCATCCCCAAAGACTTGCGGTTCAAACACCAACACTTCGGCTAACTCAGTTGTGCTACATTTCATTAAATACCTGCTTATCGAGTAATGCCTTGAATAGCGGTAAATAATGGGGAGTGCAAATAATCAATATATCCCGAATATCAGACTGCATCAGGGTGACAAGTGGATAATAAATCATAGGTTTATCGTAAATGGGCAGTAATTGCTTACAGACAACCTGCGTCATAGGATAAAGACGCGAGCCAGTACCGCCCGCCAGTAAAATGCCTTTTCTCATTGAAATATTTAAGATTGATAAGCTAGGTGAAGTGTCCAGATTGTAGCATATAAAAGACGACGAGCCGGAAGAACGGATGACAGCAGATGAGTCAGTCGATTAACGAAAATAATGGCGCAATAGCCGTTTGCATTCCAAGCACTAAAAGAGGTTCAGCTTCAATAAGATGAATAAATCCCCTATTCAATAAAGACAAACGCATTTGTTGAACCTAGCACTCACCAATCTTCGCCCTTGCTACTGCTCGGGGATCAGCATCTCAATACGTAACCCCTGATTCGGCGCAGAGAAGAGTGACACATTTCCATTGAGCTTTTGGGTGACCAGATTATAAATAATCGACATCCCCAAACCTGTGCCACCACTTTGGCGCGCAGTGGTAAAAAATGGCTCGAATGCTTTGGCTTTCACCTCATCGGACATGCCTATGCCATTGTCTTGATAAGTCATCTTGATCTGTGCCCCCTCCTTTTCAACCACAATGACAATCTGTTTATCTCCGACAAAATCATCAGGGAAAGCGTGGCGAAAACTGTTAGCGACTAAATTGGTAAAAATCTGAGCGATGGCGCCGGGGTAGGAATCAATGAAAATATTGTCATCGAGTTCGACTTTTAAAGTGATGTTTTTCTTACGTATTAAGGGCTTTAATGAACTAAATATTTGGAAAATATAGTTCTTTAAATTAAAGCGCTCACGTTCCAATATCGATTGATCTGCGGCAGTGCGTTTAAAGTTATGAACTAGTTCTGCGGCGCGGGAAAGATTACGTTCAATCAAACATAAACCATCCTGCATTGTATTGATAAAACTGACAAACTTATCTTCATCGAGATCGTTTTTCTCGAATGACCCTTTTAGTAGCGATAACTCATCCAAACAATGGGTCACGGATGTTACCGCGATACCCAGCGGCGTATTCACCTCGTGAGCAACACCGGCAACTAAGCTACCTAAGGCGGCCATTTTTTCATTTTCAATTAAGTGCTTTTGGGTCGATTTTAAGGTCGATAGGGCCGTCTCGAGTTCCGTTGTTCGTAGTTCAACTTGATGCTCCAAATCGGTATTAATGAGTTTGAGCTGTTGTTGGTATTCGAGGATCTCTTTAGCACTCATGGCTCGGCCAAAGAGATCGGCCAGTGCCGAAGCAAACGCCTTCTCATCCCGCGTCCATTCCCTCGCCTCACCTTGATGCTCAGAACAAATAATCCCCACCATTTTGCCGTGGTGACGAATGGGGCTATCCAGCATAGAGGTGATCTGATTCGGTTTCAGGTAAGTGTCGACAAACTCTTTGGTGGCAGGATCCGTTTGCGCCTTGTTAGCGACAATGGTGCGCTCATTGTCGAGTAAGCTGAAATAATGGGGAAACTGCGCGCGAGTGAGCACTAACGCTTCTTGCGGCTGTTGGTGGTCGAGTAAATAATAACAAGCAATAGTCTGATTATCCTGACCAAACAACCAAATGCCCGCCCGCGTGATCTGTAATCCCTTACAGATTGAACTCACTATAAGTTGTGATGCTTGAATGAGATCGCCCTCATCAATAACCTGAGACTTACTGACATCAAATAGGATTCGATCAAGCATTCGGGTCATAGCGGTTCGTCCGGAATATGGATATGTAGGGAGGCAAACGCATCTAACAGTTTTAAACTCGCTTCACACAGTACGGGGTCAAACTGCTTACCCGATTGCGCCAAAATATACTCTCGCACCGCATCGACTGACCACGCCTCTTTATAACTGCGCTTGGAAAGCAACGCATCAATCACATCGACAATCGCCATGAGTCGGCCTTCAATGGGGATTTCTTCCTTAGCAATTCCACAGGGATACCCTTGCCCATCCCAACGCTCATGGTGGGTATAAGCAATTCGGGCACCCATTTTGGCAATAATACGATTTGATCCCGCGAGCAAGTTATAGCCTTTCTCCGCATGGGTTTGCATGATCGCCCATTCCTCGGCATCAAGTTTGCCTGGCTTATGTAAGATACTCTCAGGGATACCTATTTTACCGACATCGTGCAAAGGCGCAGCGTAACGAATCGTTTCGATAAAGTCCGCGTGCATGCCGATAGCAATCGCGAGCATTTCAGTCATGCGCGCAACCCGACGTACATGGGCTCCGGTCTCTTTACTGCGCTGCTCAATGGCATCGCCTATGATTAAAATCAGCTCCCTTTGCGTCTGCTGCACATTTTCACGGCCCGACAAATTCTCAAAGGTTAAGCTCACATTGGCCGCAAATAGCTCAAGAATACTGACTTGAAAATCCGTTAACTTAGTATTGTGCTGCAAATATAAAATACTGGTGACATGACCACTTAGCTCATAGAACCCAACGTAAATATTGTCACGAACGAGCGAGGTTTTTAGCGCGATAGCCTCGATAATATACTCACGTACATCCCCAGGTAGCGTCTCAACGCTGCCACCTTCACAGTAACTGATCATCTCACCCGTGGCGGCCAGAAGATTCATTTGGGTATCGAGGTAAAGGTCTTGATGATAGCTGGTGAGATAAAGGGCTGAGCTTTCAAGATTGAGTAACTGCAAAGTCTGTTCGAGCACCGCACTGCCAAAATTATGTAATGTATGACTTTTAAGTACCGAGGTGGAGGCAGCAATAACTTTCTCCATCCCCTTCTGGCTTTGCTCGATGATTTTAATATCGCGATAGGAACGCAGTGAAGTGTAGACACAAGACTTAAGCCGAGCCGCGGTAAGCTCTGTTTTGGCCTTGTAATCATTGATATCAAAGTCCCGAATCACTTGATCTTCAGGCGCCTGTCCCGGCTGGCCTGTGCGTAAAATGATGCGGGTGCTGTGATTATTTAATTCAGTACGGATTTTTTGAACTAGCTCTAATCCGGCATGGTCGGTTTCCATGACCACATCAATAAAAGCCAATGCAATATCCGTTTCGGTTTGAAGTAATGCTAAACCTTCAGCGGCGCTGTAACAGGAATAGAACTGTAATACCCGATTATCTAAGGTCAGATTTTTTAGAGCAAATCGAGTCACCTCATGGATCCCAGGCTCATCATCAATAATGGCAACTTTCCAAATGCCTTGTTTAGGCTTATGGGATTTATCCTCGATAACATCAGCACTTTTCTTAAATAACGCCACAGAACCACCGTCTACGATGAATAGTTAAGCTTTAGTATAGATTCAATCTCGAAAGTGACTAGTTTCAAAGGATAAATTATCATCTTATTGGTCACAGACTTTAGGCTAATAACTAACACTCACGCCACTTAGAATAAACACAAGTACAACTTAAGCTATTGTTATAAAATAGAAATAGCCAAAGTTAGGCTAAGCCAGCCTTGACGGGTATGATGAGTGCACTTAACCCGTAACACCCCGAAATTCTATTGGAGCCACTATGAACAAATCACTATGTTGCATCGCACTTCTGGCCTTATTTACCACGGCTTGCTCTGAAGCCCCAAAAGAAGACACAGCAGTCGATACGACCCAAGTTCAAACAGAAGCCGCTAAAACCGTCCCTGTCGGCGATACCAGCCAAAATTCACTCGATTGGGCAGGCAGCTATGAAGGTGTGTTGCCATGCGCCAGTTGCGAAGGTATTCAAACCCTGATCACATTACAATCTGATAATAGCTTTGTTCAAGAAACGGTTTATTTGGGCAAAGATGAGAAGATTTTAAAACTGATGGGTAAAGCGGCGTGGGATAAGAAAGGCCAAAAAATCACCTTAGAAGATGGCACACAATATCTGGTCGGTGAAAATCAGCTGATCATGTTAGATACTGAAGGCCAAAGAATTACTGGCGATCTAGCTGCTAATTATGTGTTGAAAAAGAAATAATAGCAGAATGTTTGTTTGAAGAGAGGCATCGCTATGCGATTATAAAATCGTGCAGTAACCCTCTAAAGATCAAATAAACTCAGCTCAATCACGGAAGCAATATAAGGCTCAAGGATGAGCGAACGACATTGTTATTAAGCCACTGCGGAAAATACAAAGACGAAGAAATGACTTTAGATAAACAAGCGCAACTGATCCGCTATCAAGATTGCCCATCAACGCCATGGAAAAATGGCGGTGGGAGCACAAAACAGCTACTTATTTCCCCCATCAATGCCGAACTTACTGAATTCGATTATCGGATCAGCATAGCAAGCATTAGCAGTAACGGACCCTTTTCATTATTTAATGGCATAGACAGACAACTAGTTATCCTAGAAGGTGATGGTATTCAACTCAGCATCGATAGCCATGAAGGGGCAAAACAGATAAATGACCTTGGTGCAGATGAAAGGATACAGGGAGACACAGATACAACTGAGTATAAACAACTCACGGCTATAGACAGTGCATTCTGCTTTGCAGGCGAAATCTCAATAACAAGCCAACTATTGGGTAGTGATGTTATTGATTTCAATGTGATGACTAAACGAGGCGTATTTAAAGCAGATACTCAAAGGCTTAACTTTGATAGCATATTTATAGAAGAACATGCTGCTATCACAAACAACAATAAAAAAGAGCACCACAAGACTGAAGCTGACACAACTATCATCCAACTACTCTGCTGCTTAGATATAATGACATGGGAGCACAATGGCAAGTTCATCAAGATCATGCCCTATGACATGCTTATCATTAAATCAGGCGAAGATATAAAGTTAGCAGCGACAGCACCAAGTCGATTACTTAGCGTCACCATTACGGCCTGTTAACCATCAAGCAAATAAGTGGGCACTAACTTCCTCTAGTAAAGCACAAGTTCATTGTTCGACCCCAAGATTGCTCTGCTCATTAGTGTCTCCACTATCATAAATCCCACCCACTTAGCCTTTCATTAAAAGTAAAAAAACATAATCAGAATTACATCCTTGTACTGGCTAATCATTGCTATATAGAGGTAAGTACTTCTCAGAAAGAGCATTAAGCACGATTAACAGGATCAGTTTTTCATAGTTCTAAATAGCTTGGCAAGTTAGTCATCACTATCAGCAAGATGGCTGTAAAAAACCTAAATAAATTTATCCGCATATTAAAAGCACATGCAGCCCAAAGCTAAACCGATAAACCAGCGTCAACGTCAGCTGTAATGAGTATTCGGCTAATTCGTAAGCAAAGAGCAGAAAACAAAAAGCCAGAAAGTATACAACTTTCTGGCTTAAAAATTCAGCATATCAGTACCTGAATGAACACGTATAACCGTTAGCTTTAATAGCCCTAAGGTTTAAGCTGCTCGGACCGCTTCCGCAATATATTCTGCTTGAGTCTGCGTCATTATATTATCGGTAGATTCGACCATGACCCGAATAAGCGGCTCTGTACCCGATTTACGCAACAGCACTCGCCCTCGGTAACCTAAGATCCCTTCGGCTTTAATCACAGCTTGCTGAACACTAGTTGTCGCTAAAATGCTATCAGCATCAGCTGTGGCTAAACGCACATTAATTAACACTTGAGGAAGTTTAGTCATGCCCGCTTTAATCTCAGACAAACTCTTTTGGGACTCTAAAACAGCTTTAAGTACTTGTAAGGATGCAACAATGCCGTCACCCGTTGAAGCATGCTGCAAGCTCAGTATATGTCCTGACCCCTCACCACCCAATTGCCAGCCAGTGTGCTTAAGTTGTTCAACCACATAGCGGTCGCCCACTTTAGCGCGAACAAAAGGGATATCCATCTGCTTAAGCGCCAGCTCTAAACCTAGGTTTGACATTAAGGTACCAACCACGCCACCTGTCATTTCTCCTTTGCTGTGGGCAGCATGAACAAGGATGAATAAAATCTCATCACCATCAACCACATGGCCATTGTGATCGACAAACATGACACGGTCAGCATCACCATCAAGCGCAATACCTAAATCAGCTTCATGTACCATAACCGCTGTTTGCAAACTGTCTAAATGCGTCGCCCCACAGTGATCATTAATATTCACGCCGTTAGGTTTGTCATTGATGCTAATCACTTCAGCACCAAGTTCACGGTAAACATTGGGGGCGATATGATATGCGGCGCCATGAGCGCTATCAATCACGATCTTCAATCCCGCTAAAGACAAATGATTTGGGAATGTGCCTTTACAGAACTCAATATAACGACCGGCAGCATCATCGATACGGCGCACTTTACCTAGCTTCTCAGAAGCAACACACTGCATTGCATTCTGGTTCAGCGCCTTTTCTAACAAGGCTTCTATTTCAAGTTCTTGGGCATCATTTAACTTAGTGCCGGAATTAGAAAAGAACTTAATGCCATTATCATAAAATGGATTGTGCGATGCGCTAATTACTACCCCTGCATCAGCACGAAATGTAGAGGCTAAATACGCCACCGCGGGTGTGGGCATAGGGCCAATAAGCGCAACATTCACGCCCGCAGCAGAAAAACCAGCTTCCATTGCCGACTCAAGCATATAACCACTACTACGAGTGTCTTTACCAATTAGTACTTCTTTAGTGCCCGTGGACGCAAGCACAGTACCCGCAGCCCAACCTAACTTCATCGCAAAATCAGGTGTAATTGGAAACTCACCGACCTTGCCACGCACACCGTCAGTACCAAAATACTTCCTAGACATAAAAAATCCTTCAACGAATGTTAAAAAGCAAAATGCCAATTCAAATGAATTGGCATTTTGAAACTAACTATTTATAAGAGCTATTATTTACGGATCCAAGTCAATAATTGCCATACGTTAGATAGAGCCCAATTGTACGCTGCAAAAATAGCTAAAAAAGTAACAAACATAATCGATTCAGGAACATGCGCAATCTCAGCTGCTACACCAATAGCAGCAAGCAATAAAGACGCTAATGAAATACGGATCAATGTCTGCTTACGATTATAGCCAGCCCGTTCGAAAATATGGTGCAAATGATCTCTATCGGGCTTAAAAGGGGACATACCTTTTTTTACTCGCCGATACATAATGGCGGTCATATCCATCAAAGGAATAGCGATTAAATATAATGCGGTCACTGGGCTAAATACACTAGTCTGAGGTTGAGTACCAATCACCAACATCCAAACTACAGTCAAGCCGATTAACATACTGCCGGCATCACCCATAAAGATTTTGTCGAAAGAAGGAAACGGCCACCTTAAATTGAAAAGTAAGTAGCCACTGATTGCCCCAATAAACAGCAAAGGTAGCATAAACCAGCTATTTCCAGCCCAGTAAAACAAAAAAGCTAAAGATGAAAAGGTCACTAAACTCAGCATACCCGCTAAGCCATCGATACCATCAACCATGTTAAAAGCATTAATAGCACCAATTACGGCTAAAATAGTAATAACAACACCGACATAGCCTAATTTAAGCTCAAAAAAATGCAGGATATGACCAAATGATGTTAAATATAATCCCGCACCAAAAATCAATATGGATGCAGTAATGACCTGTGCAGCCATTCTCACCCGTACCGAAAGATCATATTTATCGTCAAGGACACCCAGAAAGAGGATTAGCGCAGCAGAAATCAAATATAGGTTAAAAACTTGGCTCTGCTCTATCACCATGCTAGAAACAAGTAACACACTACAATAGATAGAAATGCCACCAATCAAGGGGATTGCACCAACATGTAACTTACGCTCATTCGGCAAATCAACTAAGCCAACCCGTTGAGCAATGGGGTTAAACACTTTAATCGCAACACAAGTTAAGCAAAACACAGTAAAAAGCGGTATGAGGTATTCCATAATCTCTTCCTTAAGCCAAATACATCATCATAAAAATGACTCTAATAACATTTTATTTCAAAAAAATGACACGCGATTATAGCAGTAACAGATAAAACTGATAAGCCATAAAGGAACAGAAAATGTACTGTTCTATTTAAGTCATTAAATAGACTTAGTAAATTTAAAGTCTCTACGTAAAAATGCAGTAATGCGCCATATATTATTCATAACAATAAAATACAAAGTAAAAGTAGCTAAAAATGCAAAAAACATAATGTTTTCATTCACTTTAGCAAGCTCAGACCAAATACCAATTGCAGACATAGCGCCTGCAGCAGTACAAATGACTAATAAAGAAATATGAGAGGACAAACCCAAGCGTTGACAAATATGATGTAAATGCTCTCGGTCTGGCTTAAACGGCGATTGTCCTTTGCGAATACGGCGGATCATAATGCACACCATATCCATCAGAGGTAAAGCAATTAACCAAAGTGCGGTAACAGGGCGGATAGCCGTCGCTCGTTCACCTTGACTGGCCACAATCAATAACCAAATGACAGTAAATCCTATAAAAATACTCCCCGCATCACCCATAAACACTTTAAAACGTTTACCAAATGGAAAACCTAAATTTAGCATGATGTAAGGCAGCATTGCAGCCACAAGCAGTGCACAAAAAGTGGCAAAACTATGCATACCATGTAGATAAAACAAGATCCCCAAGCCACCGAAGGTTACGGATGCTAAACCACCCAATAAACCATCTATACCATCTACCATATTAAAGGCATTGATTGCGCCGATAACGGCAAAAACCGTTAACAATATGCTGACGGATTCTGGTAAATGTAAGGCATCACTGCCCATCAAATAGCCCAAATTATGTAAACTACGTTCGCCAATCACTATCATCAATAGAGAAATAACAGCTTGTACGACAAGACGAAACTTGAAACTAATGTCATAACGGTCGTCAATCACACCTATGACAACAAGAATAAAGGCACAGCCCAAAAATAACTGAGGTGCCAGCAATAGTTCAGGAGCCAAAAGCAATGTTAGCATAATGGTAAAAAAAACCGAGATACCACCCACTAAAGGGATCTGCCCTGTATGATGCTTACGCTCATTAGGCTTATCAACCAGCCCTATTTTTTTAGCGATCTTGCGAAAAACAAACAAACTGATAAAAGAAACAAAAAAAACAAATAAAACAGCGATGTTTGCTGACATAAAACTACTCAATAATTATGCAGTATAAATAAAATTGCTGAAGTACTAAGTGACCTCATCAATAAAGCGGCCCAGCCCATATCAAGACATTCAACAAACACCACTAACACCATCAGATGAGACTTATGCTAATAAGAATGTGAGCAAGGCATGAATTGAAAGCGTAATGTGAAGAAAAGGGATTTAATCATTAAAAAAGATAGCTATAAGTTACTTATTTTAGAAATGAGACAGCTAGGGAAAAAACTTTATCATTACTGTCTCATACAACGAAATCTACTACTAATTAGTAAGATAAAAATCAACCTGTGCAAATAGGCTTGACTATTTGTTATAAAACTCACGGTACCATTTAACGAATTCGGCCACACCTTCTTTAACGCCAACTTTCGGCTTGTAACCAGTTGCTTCAAATAAATCGCTAACCTCTGCATAGGTTTGATACACATCACCAGGCTGCATCTCTCTGAAGTTTTTTATAGCTTCAATGCCCAATTCATCTTCAATAGCTTTAACAAAACCCATCAAATTAATCGGTGAACCATGTCCAATATTGTAAATTGCGTAGGGCGCAGAACTAGAAGCAGGTGAACCAGTTTCAACAGTCCAAGATTTATTTCTGCTAGGTATAACATTAGCAATACGAACCACGCCTTCAACAATGTCGTCAACATGGGTAAAATCACGCCACATATCTCCATTGTTGTTAATATCGATTGTTTCACCATCTAAAATCTTTTTAGTGAAGATAAACGGTGCCATATCTGGACGTCCCCAACTGCCATATACAGTAAAGAAACGAAGACCAGTGGTGGGAATGCCATACAAATGAGAATAACTATGTGCCATCAGTTCATTAGATTTTTTCGTCGCAGCATAAAGCGAAACGGGATGAGCCACACTGTCAGTGGTCGAAAATGGCGTTTTAGCATTCAAGCCATAAACAGAGCTAGAAGAAGCATACACAAGATGCTTCACCTTAGTATGACGACAACCTTCTAAAATGTTCAAATGCCCTACCAAGTTTGAATCGGCATAGGCGTGAGGATTATCAATCGAATATCTAACACCTGCTTGTGCAGCCAAATGAATTACTCGATCAAATTGCTCATTTTCAAATAGATTTTTTACAGAATCTCGGTCTGCAATATCGAGCTCAATCAAGCGAAAACTCGAATGTTCAATACGCTTTAGGCGAGCACGCTTTAAATTAACATCATAATAATCATTAATATTATCAACACCAATAACATCATACCCTAAAAAAATCAACTTCTCAATAACAGCACTACCGATAAAGCCAGCTGCACCTGTGACTAAATATTTCATAGACCAATCTCAAAAAAATAATTAAAAGTTTAATCAGAACCAAACAGATCACGTGTATAAACTTTAGAGCTTACATCATGTATTTCATCTACCATACGATTACACACTATGACATCACAAGATGATTTAAACTCTTCTAAGCTACGAATCACTTTAGAATGGAAAAACTCATCATCATCAAGCACTGGCTCATAAACAACAACCTCTATACCTTTTGCCTTAATCCGTTTCATGATCCCTTGAATACTTGAGGCTCTGAAATTATCAGAGCCAGTTTTCATAATCAAACGATAGATCCCAACCCTTTGAGGTTTGCGCTTAATTATTGAATCGGCAATAAAATCTTTACGAGTACTGTTAGACTCAACAATTGCACCAATAATACTATTTGGTACATTAGCATAATTGGCCCGTAATTGTTTTGTATCTTTAGGTAAACAATAGCCACCGTAACCAAAAGATGGGTTATTGTAATGATCACCTATACGTGGATCTAAACATACACCTTCAATAATCTGCTTAGAATCTAAGCCATGTGTTTCAGCATAAGTATCTAGCTCATTAAAATAGGCTACTCGCATCGCTAAATAAGTATTCGAGAATAATTTTACTGCTTCAGCTTCAGTCGAATCGGTAAATAATACCTGAATATCTTTTTTGATAGCACCTTGCACTAGTAAATTAGCAAAGACTTCAGCACGTTTACTGCGCTCACCAACAATAATTCGCGACGGGTACAAGTTATCATACAAAGCACGACCTTCCCGTAAAAACTCAGGGGAAAATATTAAATTATCACAACATAATACATCTTTAATATCCGAAGTAAAACCTACAGGAACAGTAGACTTTATTACCATAACAGCATGAGGGTTGATCGCAATGACATCGTTGATAACAGCTTCTACAGAAGATGTATCGAAATAATTAGATTCAACATCGTAATCAGTAGGCGTAGCTATAATCACATAATCGGCATCTTTAAAAGCCACGTTTTTATCAAGAGTAGCTGTAAAATTTAACTTCTTATTAGATAGAAAATCAGATATATCAGCATCGACAATTGGAGATTTGAAATTATTTAGCATTTCAATTTTTTCAATAACTATATCAATAGCAACGACTTCATTGTATTGCGCTAGCAACATAGCATTTGATAAACCAACGTAACCTGTACCAGCTATTGCAATTTTCATTATTATACCTTTTCAGAGATTTAACGGAAACGTCTGTAAAGAAATTTCACAAATGATGGAGGAAGCAAATGGAAGAAAAAACGAGAGGAAATATAAAAAAAATTAAGAATGGTCATTTGTTTAAGAACGAACATATAATAAAATCGTAATTTAGTCTCATTTACAGATTTACTTAGTCCTCTTCTTCTTTCAATAGTATTTTCATTAAGTCTATAATCCAGTAAAACCTGACCAACATTTGCAAATTTAAAGCCACGATGAAGAAGTAAAAACCAAAAAGCCATATCCTCAGTTAAATGCGTATTTAGAGGATATCTGTAACCTAATTCAAATAATGAATTCTTAAACATAACTGTAGGATGAATGAAAGGACATCTTGCAATACTAAATTTCAGCAAATCATCATGCTCTACAGGTAATTTCTTTTCAGAAAGCGAATAAGAAGAACCAAATTCAGAGCAAAAAGTCCCACATACAGAAATATCAGGATTAGCTACTAAAAAATCGACCTGTTTCGATAATCGATCATGCCTAGAAATATCGTCACTATCCATCCTTGCTATAAAATCATAACCTTTAGAAACAACAGTATCGATTAAAACATTAAGAGAAAATGCTAAACCATTATTAATTGAAGAACTTATAATAGTTACACTATAGTCAGAAGAAAACTTATTAAGAATTAAATATAAATCTTCAGTCAGAACTCCATCAAGATATATATAAAGATCACAAGGGTAATCCTGTTCCAAAATACTGCCCACAGCTAATTCAAGGGCAAAAGGGTCGTCAGATTTGTAAACACTCATAATAACAGCTACATTTTTGAGGTCATGAAAATTAACTTTTAAACGCATAAATAACCAATTAATGTTATAAAATTGAAATATAAAAATCACGATGACTATTACCCATCACATCCAATGTAAAAGCATTACTATAGAGTCGATATGAAGACTCCGAAAAATATTGGATGTTTGACATAGTCAAACTTATAGAATTAACTAGTGATTGAATATTATCAGGTTCAAAAAAACAAACTTCATCAGAAGGGAAAACATTTTTATAAATTTCAAGTTCAGAACAAACCAAAGGTATCTTAAGTGAAAGAGCTTCAAGCATAGCTAAACCAAAACCTTCAGAATAAGAGCACATCACAAAAATATCAAAATATTTATAATAATCTATATAGTTACTTTTAAAACCTAACAAATGAAGCCTGTTTAATACACCCAACTTATTCGCCAATGAAATTAAACTTGATCGTTCTGGCCCTGAACCTATAATCACTACTACAATATCACTATTAAATTTAAGAAGTTCGACTAACTGATGAAAACCTTTTCTTTTTATTAATAAGCCACATGAACCTACGATGGTATATCTACTTTTAATTTCAGTTAAAAAATCAAACTCTTGAATATTACGCTCAGAAACAATAGCCTGTGGAATACCATAGTTAATCAACTTTAAATTCGAAGATGATGGGAGCTTTTCTGAATAATAATCAAACATTGATTCTGAAGATACAATAAAATTATTAAAACTATTTAAAGCCAAATACCACAATTTTATAATTATATTAGACTTATAGAAGGGGTGTAACATTTTCAAATCTACATCAATGTAATTATGCATAGATGAAACGCAATTGTTACTTTTATTTAACCCATGAATAAAAACATAAAAATCAGGTAAAAACATTGTTGAATGAATAATATCAAAACATTTAAAATCGTATTTTTTAAAAAAACTCAGCTTAGTAACTTTACATTGGAAATCGACCAAAACATCATCTTCGTTATGCGAAGAAAAATAGAATACCTCAACAGAATCAATCTTATTAATCAAAGACTGAACTAAATAATCAGTAAAAACAATAGGGCCAAACTTCTTCAACGATGGAATAATCAAAGCAATTTTCATATATTGTTCTTCCAATAAAAGTAACGAATATAGCATCTTTCGTACAGATAAGATATCATATGAGGTGAAACTAGACATAAAACGATATTTAAAAAAACATTCAGATGTTTTTTTCTTGCCCTATAATAAATAGCAAGAGAAAGTTTCTTTGAAGAAAATGAGTACAATTTATTAAATAATCCATTTATTTTAATATTTTTATACATTATTAATCCATCATATGATGACAGATAATCATGATATACTAATTTTCTTAGAATTAGTTGTTTATAACCAAAAGTAGAAATAGTCGATCCGCCTCGACCTATACGCACATCATAACCATAGTAATCAGAAATGTTAGTAAACCTAAAACCATGAAACTTAGCTCTCAAAAGAAAATCATAATCTTCCACTCCAGAGATATCCCTGTAACCGTTCAAAACCTCATAAACTTTCCTTCGAGCTAACCAAATATGTTTTAAAGGCGTAGTAAAAGGTAACAACTCATCTAAATAGCACTCATTATCTATTTGTTTATTTCCAGATAAGAATAAACCATCATGACTTATTGTATTTGTACTACAACCCACAATATCTATATGAGGATTTTCATTTAAGAAATTTAATTTAACGTCGATTCTATCTTGTGATGATATGTCATCGCCATCCATTCTTAATATGAAATCACCATGGGAAAGTGAAAAGGCTTTATTCAAAGTTTTAGATATTTTTATGTTTTTTTCATTTCTGAAAATGAATATTCTTTTATCTAAATTTGATAACTCGCTAACGATTTCAAATGTATTATCAGTAGAGAAATCATCTACAACAATAATCTCAATATTTTTATAGGATTGATTTAAAATGCTTTGTATAGCCTCCGCGACATAGAGGCCAACATTGTACACAGGAATCAAAACAGAAACTAAGGCTTCATTCTTCATTACAAACACTTCTATATTTACTAGTTAACAATAAAGCAGGTAAGAAAATAAAAACATAAATACTTCCAAGGGAGAAACCGCAAACAAATATTGAACACCAATAAGGAAATGACTTACATGATGTATGGTAAATATTAAATATAACAAAAGAAAAAAAACCTAACAACGAAATAAAACCGAATTCAACCACTAGCAATACAAATAAATTATGAGAGCCTATACCCAAAACATCAGCTGAAGTCCCAACACCAGAGCCAAATAAAAAAGTAAAGGTATCAATACGCAATAAATATTGATAGAAAACGTTAAGAATTTTTATTTTACTTAAGTAACTCCCATCATTTACTATTATTGGAATAATATATAGCAAAGTTAAACCTATGATAATAGAAAAAATAAATTTAGTGTTTAAATTAGTATGTTTCAAGAAAAAATAAAGAACTACAGAAATTAATGCAGCCCTAGAAAAAGTTAAAACAAGCAAAATAAATAACATTGAAAACAAATAAGTCTTCATTTTACTTTTTTCAAACAAAATATCGACAGTTACTATGAAAGATATCAATGATAACGCTACAAAATTTGAATCTATGAACATTATGCTATTAAATTTATACTTATAAAATAACAAAGATTCATCAGGATTAGAAAGCATTTTTTCAGTTATAATTGGATTACTTATCCTGTAAAAACTCTCAAAAAAATATAGAGACAATAATAAAAATGTGAAAAATAAAACTACGCGTTTATTAATAAAAATTGTGTTTTTAAATAATACGCTATAAGTAATTAACAAGAACATACACATTATGAAATTAACATAAGTACCAAAATCAGTTACCTTATAAAAAATAAGTAATGCATACAATAAACCTAAAGATCCGAAAATAAAGTTCAAATCTACTACAAGTTCATCGACAATAAAAAAATTAAAAATTAAGATGACAATTACAATAGAAAATCCAAAATAAACTGGACTAAGCATAATTTGCGATGTATAGAAAAAACAGCTACAAAATAGGAAACCAAGAAGTGAGTTTTTACTTATTTTAAGACTCATCTCTTAAAACCACCTTAGAATATGCTTCGTATGTTCGAATAGCAATTTTTTCAATAGAAAAATTTTTATAAATATGGTTTCGGCAATTATTAAAGGTCAATAAGTTTGACTCTGGTAGTTCAAAAACATTATGAAGATCTTTATCTTCTATTATTATACCAACTAAGGGAGGACTTAACATTTCCTCTGAAACCCCCCCCATAGAAGTAACGATAGGTATTACACCAAATGATAAAGCCTCTAAAACAACGTTAGGCATACCTTCTTGCAATGAAAATAAAATTAGATGTGATGCTTTTTGTAAATAGGCTTGTACTTGACACGATTCCAATTTACCAGTAAAAATTATATTGCCACTTTTATATGATAGACACACTCTAGCATAATCTGAATTATAACCATCTAAAAAACTGTCATTATATGGACCGATAATATATAGTTTGTAACCTTTATTCTCAAAGTTTTTCTTATAGAAAGAAATTGACTCTAATACTCTCTTTCTTGGTATAATTGTGGCAATGACAAGGATTACTTTTTCCTTTTCGTAATTTATATTATCTGAAAAAAAGACGCCATTTGGGATTGTGACAATTTTTTCCTTTGCTAAATATTTAGAGTTAATTATATAATTTTGAAAAGTTAATGAGTTATTCAAATCAATAAGACTCAACAACTTCCGTTTTATAATAGATTTCAAACCAGTACTATTATGAATTAATGAATCAAAATCATCATCACCATTTAATGTTGTTTTCCAATAGACTTTTGAGAAAATTGAAGAAAATAATAAATACTTAAACGAAGCTCCATGAAAATGTACTAGATCAGGTCTAAATATTATCAATTGATAAATAAATTTAATAATACCTAATATAGTACCATTTAAAAAAATACATTCATTACTTTCATTTTTTTTTCGTTCTCGACCAACAGATTCGGAAATAAAGATTTGCTTACAACCCATTTTATCAAGCTCTATGGATAAACTAATTGCTTGCTTAGTTGCACCACTATATCCGCCGAAACTATGTACATAATGTATTACTCTCATTTCTCAAAAACACCTAGTTTGCCCTGTAACCCATCACTTATTGCTTTATTCAACAACGAATATTCAAAGCTACCTGCTTTTTTTATATTCTTGACAAAAAAAATAAACCGCCAAATAAACATATTTAAATAAAAATATATTTTAAAAGACGAGTGTCTATATTCAAAAAAAACTTTATTTCTAATAGCATAATAAACATTTTCAGGACTAAGCCTAAGTGAATCTAATAAATTCATGTTTTTATTGTGCCACGAATTATCTATATCAACTGTTTTACACAGAGAGGTTATCCGCAATTTGTAACCAATTCCTTTTGACCTGTAGAAAAAATCGATATCATCATGATATAAAATAAAATTTTTATTAAGAGAAATATTATTCAGCAGCGAAATAGGGAAAATTGTTCCTCCAAAAGGTAACATATCAGATTCAACAAAATCAACGCTCGTACTAGTTGCGCGAGTATGAAAAAATATCATTTTTTTATAAAAAAAATTTGAAATATAATTAAATAATGAAAAACCATAAAAAGAGTTATTCAAAAATTTTATATTTTTACCTAGCATATAAGAGCTACTATAGGGTTCTCTTTCGCTACGAAGTAAGTTAATTATACTTTTTTCATCCAAAAATTGTTTAACAGAATCTAAACTCCCTTCTAAAACATTGTCATCGTCTAATATTAATATATGAGTAGAGTGTTTATTTGCCATATCAAATGCTTGCACAAAAGCTTTTGATGTTCCAACTGGATTGTTTATTTTAAGTACTCTAACTGAACTAGGTAGATTAGAAATATAAACTTCGTTGATTAAGTCGTAATCACAGCCATTATCAACTACAAGAATATCGTTTATTAATGATTCGTTAATCAGAGATAATATAACTCTGCTTAATAAATCATAGCGTTGTTTATACGTTAAAATTATGACCTGTATTCTTACGTCAGAGAGCATTTATCTAACACCATTTTATTATGATAATAAATTAAAAAAGCTAAGTTAACTAAGCAATAAAAACTTGTACTAAAAATCATCGCCTCTATTCCATATATTTGATATATTATTATCTTAATGGGTAAGAATAAAGTAAATATAAGAGAAGAAATCTTCGATGGTGTAGTTGTATCACCAGATATATAAAATGAAGAGTTTACTAATGAAGCAATACAATTAGAAATTAAAACTCCAGACAGTAAAAAAGTAAAAAACCATATATCGTTATGAACAGCTCTGAGTTTATCACTGAAGTAAAAAAAATAATAAAAAATTTCTGGGAAACAATACAAAACTACAATTAATGTGATTAATACAATCGAGATTAATAATATAGACTTATTAAATGATTTCTTATAAAGGTTATTGTTGGCAATATAAATAGTTGCAATATTCTTGACAATTGGCGTATTGTATGACTTGGTTACCACTTGTATCCCTGCGTTAATAAGTTGCTGGGAAAGATTAAGAATTGATAATGAACCTACAGGTGCATTCATCAACAAGAACCTCTCTACTAACAAATCTGACTTATAATACATTGAAGAAAAAAGTATAGGTTTTATTTTTTTCCATAATAACTTTACCAAATTTAGATCTAGTCTACAGTCAAATACTTTATATTCAATATATATAACTTGAAATACAATTGATAAAAAATACTTAAAAGCCAACAAATATGCAATTGACACAACACCAAATATTGGCAGAATATAATATGCCAAAGGAATTGAGCCAAAACTAATTAAGAATGGTATAAACTCTGATTTAAAATGATACCCCATAGAATTAGTATAAGACCAAATAACGGAGTAAACAATTGAAAGGAACATTGCTAAAACTTGAAAAAGCAAGATCTCATTAATTAAATCATTCGAGGTAAAATAATTATTAAAATATGGAATTCTAAATACGAGAGTGAGTGCTACATAAGTTGAAAAAGATAAAATAAATGAATAAAAAACAACTATCTTTAACACCTCCCAAATAACTTCACTTAAATCTGCTCTATTTGTAGAAAAATATGGTAGCAAAACATTATTTAACAACCCAGAGATTACAGATGAAATTAACAATGGAATAGTGCTAATAAATATAAATATATCAGTATTTCCTGAAACACCGACAATAGATAACATCAAAACTTGCAATAAAAAAGAGCAAATAATATTACCGAAAGACAATATAGCAAGTGGTAAGGAACCATTCCAATTAATATTTTTCATGAATGTGCTTTTCTATAACTTTCTGTTCATGTTCAATATATTTATCAACATCTAAAAATAGACTTTGCACATCCATTATTTCTTTTTTACTTTTATTCCACCACTGATTACTAATCAAGAAATTAATGACTTCGGCATTGAATCTATACTTAATTACTTTTGCTGGAACTCCAACACAAATAGAATATGGGGGAACATCCTTCGTTATAATAGCTCCAGTTCCAATTATTGCCCCATCTCCTATAACTATATTTTTCATAATTTTAACAGACTCACCAATCCAAACATCAGAACCTATTTTTATATTATAGCCATCAACTCTACCACTGTCAGAATGACTATAATTTAGATTCATAGAAAGACCAATTTGTCTCATTACAGGATGATTTCCTTTATGAAAACATGGATGAGTAGAGACAATATTCGTAGGATGGTCTGAAATAATAATTGAAACATCATTTGCTATAGAACAAAATCGACCTATTTTAGCTCGATACAAATTACAATTTTTACCAATATAAGTCGCAAAGCCTACTGATGAATCTTTTAAATTTGTATTTTTTTTTATGTGATTTGAACCTTCAAATTTTGTAAACTTATTCACTGATACACTTAATGGAAAAAACACCTTATTTCGTTTCTCCTTAAATCTAATAAATAGATTTAATGTTAAATCTTTTATTTTATATATCATTAAAACCAACACCATTACTGTCTTTGACAGATAATAAGGGAGGAGAAAGTAGAGGCCATCTAATATTTAATTCTGGATCATTCCATTTTAATGTAATTTCGGATTCTGGATTGTAATAATTTGTACATTTATAAAAAAATTCTGCTTCATTACTTGTAACATAAAATCCATGTGCAAAGCCTTCTGGTATCCATAGTTGCCGCTTATTTTCAGCAGAAAGGTATTCTCCTACCCATTGACCATATGTTGCCGACCCATCACGAATATCTACTGCAACATCGAATACCTCACCAGAGATAACTCTCACTAATTTTCCTTGGACATTTTCAGTCTGATAATGTAAACCTCGTAGAATCCCTTTTTTTGACTTAGAGTGATTATCCTGTACAAACTTTGTTTCTTTTCCTGTAACAAGCTCTTCAAAATTTTTCTGGTTCCAAGTTTCCATAAAAAAACCGCGCTCATCACCGAAAACTGATGGCTCAATGAGCTTTACATCAGGAATTAATGTATCAATTACCTTCATCTATAAATACTCTTTAATTCTTATTAATGCAGCTCGCCAATCGCTTGATTGAATACCAAAGTAAAGCTGGATCTTATTGCAACCCAATTTGGAGTTTACAGGACGCTTGGCTGGTGTTGGATACTGTTCGCTTGTGAGCGCGTTAATACGCATCTCCTTATTGAGTATACCTTGTGTCTTGGCTTGGTTGAAAATCTCACAAGCAAATTTATGCCAGTTCACATGGGGTAAGCCTGAATAGTGATAAATGCCAAATGATTGATTCCCCTTATTAATTGCTTTTGCCATAACGATTAAGGCATTGGCAATATCACCAGCATACGTAGGCCCACCGAATTGATCGCACACGACACCTAACTCATCACGGTTTTGCGCTAAACGCAGCATGGTTTTAACAAAGTTATTGCCTGTTTCGCAAAATACCCAAGCGGTACGCAATATAATATGCCTCTGGCAAGCAGCAGCAACGGCTAATTCACCCGCCAGTTTACTTTTACCATACACACCTTGCGGTTCAGTAGCATCCGTTTCTAAGTATTCGTCCTCTTTATTACCCGAAAATACATAATCAGTGGAGATATGCAATATTGACGCCCCGATTGCATCAGCCGCTTGGGCTAGCAATTGCGGACCATCACGATTGATAGCATAAGAAAGCTCAACTTCTTGTTCGGCCTTATCTACAGTGGTATAAGCAGCAGCGTTGATGATAGCATCTGGCTTAAATTCATTGACCAGCTTGGTGACAGCTGCACCATCGGTAATATCTAGTTGTAAGCGATCAACCGCAAGAAATTCAACGTTTGGCATCAGACTCAATTGCTGAACAATGCAGTTACCCACTTGGCCATTACTACCAGTAACGAGGATTCTCATAATTAACCCGCCAGCTGATTGAGATATTGTCCATAGTCATTTTTAAGCATCGGCTTGGCGAGTTCGCGTAGTTGTTCTTTGGTTAACCAGTCATTGCGATAGGCGATCTCTTCTAAACAAGCAACTTTCAAACCTTGAACATGTTCAATAGTTTGAACAAAAGATGAGGCCTCGTGAAGGCTCTCATGTGTACCTGTATCTA
Organism: Shewanella sp. SP2S2-4; assembly: GCF_031932025.1. Classification (NCBI taxonomy): domain Bacteria; kingdom Pseudomonadati; phylum Pseudomonadota; class Gammaproteobacteria; order Alteromonadales; family Shewanellaceae; genus Shewanella; species Shewanella sp. SP2S2-4. Next base: position 13,794 of record NZ_JAUOER010000032.1, on the reverse strand, counting down.
ACCATGCAAAGCCACGACCTAGCAATTCCACATTCAACTCACCAGCATTGAGATACATCTCATTGAGGGTCGTTATTTCTAGCTCGCCACGATGTGATGGCTTTACTTGCTTTGCTAGCTCAACGACTTTGTTATCGTAAAAATAAAGGCCTGTAACGGCATAGTTTGACTTAGGTTTTATAGGCTTTTCTTCAATAGAAATCGCCTTCATCTCTGCATCAAATTCCACTACGCCAAAACGTTCAGGGTCTTTCACTTGATAACCAAATACTGTTGCTCCTGTAACTCTAGAAGCTGCATTTTTTAGTGTTTTGGAAAAAGACTGACCATAAAAAATATTGTCACCAAGTACTAAGCAAACATTGTCATCGCCAATAAATTCTTCACCAATAATAAATGCTTGCGCTAAGCCATCGGGTGATGGCTGTACGGCATAACTCAAGTTGATGCCAAAATCTGACCCATTGCCAAGTAAACGTTTGAAGCTGTCATTATCCTCTGGGGTTGTGATAATTAATATATCCCGAATTCCAGCTAACATAAGTGTGGATAAAGGATAGTAAATCATTGGCTTATCATAAATCGGCAATAACTGTTTTGATACTCCGCGAGTTAATGGATATAAACGCGTACCTGAACCGCCGGCTAGAATAATTCCCTTCATAGTAAAATCAGTTCCTAGATAAATAGATCCTAGGTTTAAAGAAAAACTAGGACATAAAACAAAATAATAAAAGAGATTAAATGCCTAAACGCTCTCGCTGATAGCTACCATCTTGGACATGCTGACACCACTCTTGATTCGCTAAATACCATTCAATAGTTTTACGAAGGCCTGTTTCGAAGGTTTCTTCTGGTTGCCACTTAAGCTCATTACTCATTTTTGTTGCATCTATGGCATAGCGGCGGTCATGGCCGGGCCGATCGGTCACATAGATGATTTTATCTACGTAAGGCGTAGCTTTGGGGACTAATGAGTCCAATATGCTACAAATGGTTTGCACCACTTCTAAATTCTGTTTTTCGTTATGACCACCAATATTGTAGGTTTCACCAATTCTGCCCTCAGTAACCACTTTGTATAGTGCGCGAGCATGGTCTTCGACATATAACCAATCGCGGATCTGGTCGCCTTTACCGTAAATAGGCAATGCCTTACCTTCGAGTGCATTAAGGATCACCAGCGGGATTAGCTTTTCAGGAAAGTGATACGGACCATAATTGTTGGAGCAGTTTGTGACTATGGTCGGTAGTCCATAGGTGCGCAGCCAAGCTCGTACTAAATGGTCACTTGAGGCTTTAGATGCCGAATAAGGACTACTAGGCGCATAAGGCGTTGTTTCAGTGAATAGCGGTAACTCTTTATTCGCTGAAGGCTCCGTACCATCTTCAATATCATCAGGATGCGGTAAATCGCCATACACTTCATCGGTTGAAATATGATGAAAACGGAATGCCGCTTTACGCTCGGCATCAAGTTGTGTCCAATATTGGCGTGCAGCTTCTAACAGTGTATAAGTACCCACAATATTGGTTTGAATAAAATCTGAAGGACCTGTGATTGAGCGGTCAACGTGGGACTCTGCCGCTAAATGCATTACAGCATCAGGTTGATGCAGAGCAAACACGCGCTCAAGCGCTGCACGATCGCAAATATCCACCTGCTCGAATGCGTATCGTTGATTTTTTTCAACACTTACAAGAGATTCAAGATTGCCGGCATAAGTTAATTTATCGACATTAATTACACTATCTTGAGTATTGTTGATGATGTGCCGAATAACTGCAGAGCCAATAAAGCCAGCACCACCGGTGACAAGTATTTTCATTATTTACTACCAAAATTGTTGAATTTAGCCATAGTAAATGGCCGATATAGAATGAGAAATGCAGAGGATGTTCACTTTCTCGTCTCAGCCTTCAAACCCAGCTGAGACGCTTTTTATCCATTTGAAGACAGTCGCTCTTATTTCTAAGTAAGCACTATCCCTTGTAGAGCCTAGGTTTTACTGTTTTTCTACCTCTCTATTTTTTTAAGGCAGTACCTGCAAGCTCTTAATTAATCTTCTTTTCTAACAAAATGCCTAATTAACACAAACATTATACCGAACATCCCACCCAACATAGTACCTAGTACGCAAATTAATGCGCGTTTAGGTTTCGCCTTTTCTTCAGGTACTAATGCTGGATCTATGGTTTTAAATACGTACTCATCTCGTACTTCAGCGAACATAATGGTTTTAGCTTGTTCTTCCACCAACTTATAAAGAATCGTTTTAATATCGGCGACATTAGTTAGGGCAATTTGTCTATTTAAAAACTCACTGCTGCGATTAGCCTCGGCAACATCACGCTCTTTCATGACTTTATTAATATCTTCGATTAACCAAGTAACCCATTGTTTTGCAACGCTTGGGGATACATGCTCAACCGCTAGAGTAACCATTCCAGTTTCTTTATCCGTATTAATAGCTAATATTTTGCTAAAAACTTTATAGGCTTCCTGCATTGAAGGTTCTGATTTAAGTGGAGGGTCAACTTCGCGTACCCAATGATTTGATTTAACATCATAAAGATCCGCATCGTATACGATTATATCCAAATCTCGATCCCACTTTTTTGCTGCCATTATATCAGCAAGAATATTATGTTTTTGAATGAAATCACTGGTAAATTGACGGGATTTTAATACTTCAATAGCAAGTTGCGTTTTATCTGTGCCGCCTTTAGCACCTAAATTAACTCCCGCAAGACTGGCTAAACCGCCAAATTGAGAGGCTAAGGCACTTAAGCCCCCACCTTGTTCCTCGGCAGCAGGGGCCAGTAATGCCTCAGACTTATAAATATTGGGTTGCATTATCGCAAACACCACAGAACCAATGGCAAATACTGTAGTAATGGCAATGATGAGCCATTTGCCTTGCCAGATGACGGCAAATAGCTCACGTAAATCGATTTCATCATCTTGTGCTTGAGGAAACCTTGCGTCGGATTGGTATGTGTTTGGATTTTGAGTAATTTGTGTGTTCATTGGTTCTTCAGGTTCTAGGCCCTAGGTGCTAAGCCCTAGGAAAGCTTAAAGATATTTAAAGAAAGTGTTAGGAAAAGCAGAGCACTGCGCTTCTAGGGGCTAGCGCCGAGAGCGAAGCGTCCTAAGTGCTAGGGCCTAGAGCGAGCTTGCGAGCGTTCTAGCAGCAGCGCTTTTTGCTGCGTCCTAGAGGCCGAAGGCCGTCCTAGTTTTTAAGTACTTTTATAATCTGCGGACTCTTCTCGGACACTGCCTTTTCGTATTTTTATCAAAGAAGCAATCATTGCTGAAATTTCTTTAGCCTCTTTGATAAGAGTCATTCCGTTTTGCTTGTCTATCACGCCAATTTCTATCGCAATATATATCTGAGTAATCAGTTCCCCAGATGAGCCTTTTGCAAAATAAAGAAATCTTGCGGACTCTGCATTCGACTCACGTTCCTCCCCCTCAGCAATGTTTGAGGGAATAGAAACTGCCGCTCTGGTCATCTGATCTCTGAGCCCATAATCTCGGCAATTTTTAAGTTCCTTATATACATCACATGAAAGGCGACAAGCGCGTTTCCAAACATCCAGTTGTTCGAATCGCATTGGGGCTCCTTAAAAGCAGAAACTAGGACGCTGCGCTTCTAGGGCCTAGGGCCTAAATCCTAGAGCCATGCAGTGGCGTACTAGCAGGCCGAAGGCCGTTCTAGCGCCGCTAATCCTTGATAGCAAAAATCAAAAATTACCGCGTATAACTGCTGGCGGATGACAACTTCTAGCAATGGTTCGTCCAGATTCAAATAATCATGCACCAACACATTACGCATGCCGATTATCTGACGCCAAGGCGCATTGCCTTTAAGTAAGCCTGCGTAATTTAAAATATCAAAGGCTTGATAGGCCTCCAATATTGGACGTTGATTTACTTGTTGCGCCCAATGTTTGGCAATACCAATTGCTGACTCAATGCTTATTTGCATTAAACGTTGTAAAGCTAAACGCTGATATTTATCAAGTGGTGCCTGCAAAAAGTGGTTACGCAATTCTTCTAAATCACTTTGGCACTGCTGCACATGGACACGCATTGCCGCTAAATACCCGTCATGTTTTATGTTCTCGCTCATGTATCACCCACTGCTGTAGTTTTTACCTGCTGTAGATAGTCGGTTTCATATCGCGACATGATTTTCCCCACACCTTGCAGCATTAAACCTCGCTCACGGCAATACCAAAGGGTATTGGCTTGTAGAACTTCGATACCAAGCAGAATGGGTGCTTGCATAAGGTCAATCACCGACAATTGGCCATCACGTAGCTGTAAACTTTGCTGCCAATCCAGTAGAAGCATCTCGGGACGCATACGCCGAGCAAAAATATCTGGCTCAAAGGAGGTAAACTGCACAGCTAAATCTAAATCACTGTGCTCATGAGCCAATCCCTTAGCGTGCGAACCGTATAGCCAAAGCGCGTTTATTTGCTTATCTGCATCAGCCAATTTCAACAACTGCATCTTGCAACGGTTAAATTCTTGCTCAGTCATGGTACCTCCGTGGAAAAGCAGAGCGATTGCTAGAAGCAAGGGTGCTTCGCTGCTAGCAGCAGCGTTTTGTACTGCGCCCTAGAAGTTGCGGAGCAACGCCCTCAAACTTTGCTACAGCCCTGAGATTACAGACACTGCGACAGCTGTGTTGTAGATAATCCCAGTGACTTGGCTCCAAAGTGTTAGGTTATCTTTATATTCAGTATCTAATGGTACAACTATGGTATCGCCTGGTTCCATGGCACTTCCGCCATTAAACCAAAAAGATGATTCAGGCATTTGGACAGAACCATCAGCTTTTAGTACATAAGAGCGTGATTCATCGGCACGTTTACGCGCTCCGCCGGATAAAGCCAGATATTGATCGAAAGTCATACCTTGCTTGTATCTGTGTGTACTTGGGTGTTGCACTTGGCCCATGACTGAAATCGTTTGATTAGTCGGTGGAATGTACAAGGCATCGGCATCCTCAAGCATAAGGTTTGCGCTATCAATCCCTAATTCTATGGCATTAATATCAATAACTAATCGACCTACCGTTTTGACATTCTCGAGCTCATTGAGCATTTGCTGTGCATCGTTATAACCAATAGTTGGGGTATCTTTGGTCAACGCTTTCGCAGCAATCTCTCGGCGCAATTCATCAGCAAGTTTTGATAACTCAAGTTGCTCTTTATCTTTTACTGACTTACGTAAAAATACTGCACTGCGAGGAGCTGCATCGCTCGTTAAGCCGCCAGCACGAGCAAGAACATCCTTTAAACTTTCACCGCGTTGAATGCTATAGGTACCGGGGAACTTGACTTCCCCTTTAATGGTTACCCAACGAGTCTCTTGCCAATCGGGAAGGGTGCGAACCGTTAGAATATCGCGGCTTTGTAGCTTAATATTTGCAGATGGATCATTTTGCATTACGCGATCTAAGCTCAGCTGTACATGCTCAACTGACACCCCATTTTGCTCAGAAACCTGTTGGCGTGTTAATTCAGCAGAGAGTGTATAAGCGCCTTCCTCTAAACCACCGGCAGCGATAAGTAGCTCTTTAACATCAGCATTAATCGTGATGGGATATTGGCCAGGAAAACGTACATTTCCATTAATACTGACCAACTTAGCAGCATCGCCAAAACGGCTTTGCTCTCTCAGCTTTTGAATTATTGGCTTTAGTAACGCTTCGCGGTCTGCATAATCAAACACTATGATTGAATCACGCGGATTCAATTGAGGATTGTAGTGTGATTTAGGCTCACCTATTGCGCGTCCGAGCGCAATACGCTCAACTTGAATATCGCCGCGCTGATTTATCTCACGTACTAGTAAGGCATAATCCAAATCAGCTGAAATAGTGAGGTCACCCCAAATTGAAGGAAGTAAATCCGCAACGGTCAGACCTTTCGTCCATTGATACTTACCAGGTCGAACGACAGCACCAGCGACAGTAATCGCATTATCGATACGGCTGGAGGCCGATCTTACATTTAAAAGGTCACCATTTTTAACTAAGGTGTTTAAACCCGCATTTTCGGTTAAATCAACACTGATTACGGTTTTAACTGATTCGTTACTGAAACGTTCAACCGTACTTGCTTTAGGATAAGCGCCTGGGTTTAGACCACTCGCCATGCGAATAACATCGGCCATTGTTTCATTATTTTTGAGTTCATAAATAGCGGGACGACGAACCTCCCCCATCACACTCACCGAACCACCTGAAGATGGAATGAATACGACATCACCAGATTGTAAACGAATATCCCCAGAGGCATCCCCGCGAAGCAGAAGATCATATAAGTCTAAGTGGCCTACCGTTTTACCAGCACGCTTAATTTGAATATTGCGTAAACTACCAATTTGGTTCACGCCACCAGAGATAAATAGGGCTTGAGTAATTGTCGATAAACTTGAAACTGTGTAAGAGCCTGGTTGGAAAGCATCACCTGCAACGAAAATGCGGATTGAGCGTAATTCGCCCATAGTGATATTTGATTCAATGCCGATCATGCTTTGGCTAATCTTTTGCTGTAATAATTCGCGCACCTCAGCAAAACTCAAACCAACTAGCGATATAGGCCCTAAATTAGGGAACTGAATGGCACCATCACGGCCCACTGTTAATGTGTATTGGTTATTTTCTTTACCGAACAACTGAACATTCAGACTATCACCAGGACCAATCATATACTCAGCAGGTACGGGTACATCGCTAACTGGCGCAAATGTACTTGGTGAACCCGCAAAGAGGTCGTAGCCAAAACGTTTGAGTTGATTTTCTTTCTTGTCTTCAATTGCTTCAACTGTAGATTCTGACTTAGTCGCTTGATTTAACTGGTCGCTCTCCGATTGATCAACCACATTATTTTTCGCCGCGCGCGGAGTCACTACTGTAGGATTTTCAACAACTGTCGCTGTAGCACCAGCCCCAGTTATGATTGAAGGGTCAACACCATATTGGCGTGCTAATCTTTCTTGTTCAGACTTAGGTAATGCTTTGAACTGCTCGATCATCTGCGGAGATGGCGTAATGGCATTAGCCTGCGCGCCCATCAAAATCGCGGCACTTATGCCTAGTATGATGAATTTTTTGACTTGTCGTAGCACCAGATATCTCCGTTTATAAAAATTGGGGCAAAACTTATTTTTTAGAATTTAGATGTAGCACAATTCGTTCTACGTTTGAGCAGCAAACAGCTTGATGTCTTTACAAAACCTGAGCCTTTTCAGGCACGCTACCGATCCGCATGGCGGCCAAAGGCCTTCGGCGTTCGCTTAACGAATGAAACTATTCATTCGATAAATATATCCCTATATAACTGCCAGTTCGGTATCCATACCTCTCGTTCGAGAGCCCAACCTACGGTTTCTCACCTTTCAGGCACGCTACCGATCCGCGTGGCGGCCATAGGCCTTCGGCGTCCGCTTAACGAATGAAACTATTCATTCGATGCCCTTCAGGCACGCTACCGCCCATAGATTGCGGCTTCTATATTGCCCTTCGCGACGCGAAAATTCATATTTTTCAAGCAATAAAGCTATAACATTCTTTGATATAAAGAATGGCAAGGCTCTAATCCTTTAGTATTCCTAGCGAGTAACATCATCAAACTTGTGAGAAAACACGCCGAGCAATTTCTACTTTGGGTAAGCAAAAACAAATAGCTTAACTAGGCTAATTGTCGTCTTTGCCTCAATATCCACATTTAACACTTAGCTAGCCTCCACTATGGGCGACCAGATTATTAAAACATTATCACAACATTGAGTTTTACAAGTCTACTGTAAACTTTCAGTTTTAGCTGGTTAATTAACAAGCAAACACAAGGCATTTGTTCGAATTTCAAACAACAATTTGTTGCCAAACCAACCAACTATTTCAGACAACCTGTAACTCATTGATTTATAGATTTTTCAATGATTTTTATTTATTGTAGGCAAAAAGCAATAATCACTAAAATAGCTAATGTCTTACAAAAACTTCATCTTAAGTCTGACAATGAAGTGTGATCCAACTCGCTAAATACTAACCCGCTCAACAGTTTGTTCTGGCACTGTAACTGTCTTTATTTGTCCCATTATGTTGAATAGAACATGACAACGCTTGTTCGGGCATTTTTCTTGGAAAATACCTTCTAAATCAACAAATGGTCCATCTGTAAAACGAATTTTTTCCCCAGTTTTTAGCTCTGGTACTTCGGCTAATACCGTTTGGGAAGGCGTTAATTCTTTCATGCGAATGGCATGGATAATTCTGTCGTCAATGGGCGTCATTTTTTCTTGACAATTAACGATTCGATTCACACCACGAGTAGAGTGGACCTGCCTAACACTTGTTTGGCTTGGGTCGAAATTGATGAATAAATAATTAGGGAATAATGGTACACGACAGACTTGTTTCCGCCCGCGTTGAGATTTCTCTTCAGAGACCATAGGTAAATACGTCTCTAAATTTTGAAGTGCTAAGTTCTGTTGTGCTCTCGCTTCACTACGAGGCTTACAATACAAAAGGTACCATGCCTTCATACGCTAATCTCACTACCCTATTTTAAGTGACGTCCATTCACGGGCGGCAATCATAGCAAAGATGCTTAAGTCGATGGAAGCAGTTTTTCGCCGTTCTCTGACATCTCGCTCGGTATACATACAATGCGCACTTAGATTAGCGAATTCACATCTAAAAGCACGGTAATACTATATTGCTGATAATGTCACCACTTGGTTTACCAAAATTGACTTTGGTTGCTTTTAAGGGGTATATAAGGTGGGATTTTAGCGAAAATACTCATTTCACAGCTAAAAATATTACTTTTATTATAAAAACGTAACAATAACCCATACGTAACTAGCGGTTATTCAACAATTAATGAATGCATTAGTATGAATTGATTGCTGATTAAACCTGCAGGCGATATGGGGACGAGCAACAACCATTTTTCTGTGGTGACATCATCCTGTTTCAGGGGCCCACAGGCAATCACGAGCTTAAGGTGGAAGACTTCATGAGCGTAGCAAAACCACAAGGAACGATGCTTGGGCATCCTAAGGGATTGTTCCTGCTGTTTACAACAGAACTTTGGGAACGTTTTAGTTATTATGCAATGCGCGCCATTTTGGTGCTGTATTTAGTTGATAAAGTACAGAGTGACGGCGGGCATGGTCTAGGTTGGACTCAGGCTGAAGCATTATCACTTTATGGTACCTTCACAGGTTTAGTTTACTTAACGCCACTTATCGGCGGTTGGTTAGCCGATAACATTTTGGGCCAACGTAAAGCCATTTATTTGGGTGGTGCTTTAATGGCTGCCGGCCAATTCTTACTTGCCGCGCCGCATAGCTGGATCCCAGGTTTAGAAACAACGGTGTTCTATATCGGCCTAGGCACTCTTATCTTAGGTAACGGTTTATTTAAGCCAAACATCTCCACTATGGTGGGGGATCTATACGAAGAAGGCGACCACCGTCGTGATGGCGCATTTACAATTTTCTACATGGGCATCAACTTAGGTGCTGCACTTTCAGGCTTTATTGTAGCTTGGGCTTACACTAGCTTCGGACACGCGGCTATCGTTAACGGACAAGAAGTATTTGTTAACAACTGGCAAGCAGGTTTCTTCTGTGCTGGTGTTGGTATGATCTTCTCTCTAATTATCCAATTCTTGTTTGCACAGAAGTATTTAGGCGATATAGGCAGAGTGCCAGCCGCTAAGCTTGAAAAACAAAAAGCGGAAGAAAAAGGCGAAATACGTAAAGAACCACTCACAAAAGTCGAGCGTGACCGTATTAAGGTCATCATGGTAATGGGTTTATTTACTATTATCTTCTGGGCTGGTTTTGAACAAGCGGGCGGTTTAATGAACTTGTTTACAAACGAGTTCACCGATCGTATGGTCGGTACCTTTGAAGTTCCGACAACTTGGTTCCAATCGTTAAACGCTATCTTTATCGTATTATTTGCCCCTGTGATTGCTTCTATCTGGATCCGCTTAGGTAAGAATGAGCCTAACTCGCCAGTGAAATTTGCACTTGGTCTGTTTTTACTCGCGATCGGTTTCCTATTTATGATAGGCGCTGTAATGCAAATGGGCGGTGATGCATCAGTTAAATCGAGCATGTGGTGGTTAGTGGGCGCTTATTTCTTCCATACTATGGGTGAACTGTGTTTATCACCTATCGGTCTGTCTATGGTGACTAAACTGGCTCCACTGCGTATTGCCTCTTTGATGATGGGTGCTTGGTTCCTATTCGTTGCAGCCGCCAACAAGATTGGTGGTGTTGTCGGATCATTCATCGGCCATGGCGGAGAAAAAGAAGAACAACTAGCCAATGCAATGGCGATTTTCTCTGGTATTGCCATCACAGCAGCTCTCTCAGGCATTATCCTGTATTTTATGGCTGATAAGTTAGTGGATTGGATGCATGGCGCTGAGACTAAGCATCATACTGAAGCTGAAGCCTTAGAAGACGAAATAGCCGTTACCGCTGAGCATGAAGCAATAAAACGCTAATAAGCTCTGCGACTGTAAAAACAAAAACGCCTTACTAGCATTAGTAAGGCGTTTTTTTTATGTCGAATTTGGGCTGAATACTGATTTCATTTAAGACGAACTAGAGGCTCAACTGTAGGAAGCCACCTTCGGGGATTGTGGCATCGTAAACCAACCCCTTAAATTTATTATCAAGCAAAGCCTGTTTATGTTCTGGCTCACTGGTCGCAATACACAACTGCTCTTGCGGTAAAATACTGCGGAACTGAATGCTCGGCTTACCCCAATCTAATACGCCCAGCTGTAGGCTCTCTGAAAGCGCTAGCGGGCTTAATCCCTCGTCATTACGCAGATAACAACGCAGTCCCTTCCCAGCCTGTGCGATAGCAGCACGGTACTTAGTTAGCTCAATGGAGACATAAATCATATCCGCTTTGATATCGAGTCCCGATTTAACTAGACGCTCGTTCAAATAGCTCATCATATTGAATGGTTCAATAATGCTTTGGCTTTGGCCATTTCGAAAATCTTTAAGCTTCTGATTAACAAAACTTCTCAGCAGAACACAGGCAAAAGCGGCTCGATTATCTTCGGGATATAAATGCGCCATATACATGATCAAGTGATCAGTGCCGACCATTGTTGAATCAATAAAGTAACTGCTAATGTCACTATTTTTATACAAACTGTAGTCAACTTTGGCGGCAGGGTAACTTATGTTTGAAGCGGGGAATAATTGTTGCTGCACTTGCTTGGCCGCGGCAACACTTTGCTCAAGTAAAGCGAGGTTATCACTTAACTCTTGATGGGATAGGGCTTCAAAATCCGCGGCTTGGGTATCATCAATGTAGGAATTATGCAGGCTTTGCTTAATGGCTTGTTCGATGATGAATAAATCGGATACTGGCTTAACGAGATAATCACTGGCGCCAATCCTTAGGGCTTCAACAACGTCAGCCATGACATTATTACCTGAGATCACAACTGAAGGAACCAGTGGCGCTAACCTTGTCATTTCCTTAAGCATATCGAGCCCACCAAGCTTAGGCATGCTTAAGTCTGCAAGAACAACATCAAAGTGCTGCGATTTGAAAAATGATAATCCTTCTTCACCGTCACAGGCTTGTGTAACTTGCGCGCCTCTACTATCAAGAAAGCTTGCAACAATCTGCCTAAACACAGGATCATCTTCAACTAAAAGAACCGCAACACCATTTAACGCCATAAAAGTTCCTGAATAGAATTCATCGCATTGCCATTACTCAAGTGAACATACCGATAACGTTATTCGATAAGGCGAACACTTGCATACTAAAGACAAATGCTGTCAAGTACGGCCTATTGGTTACTCTAGCTCCTGCATATACTGTTCGAGTAACTCATCATCATCTTGTTTTTGAGGAACATTCCCATCATAGACTTTATAGTCCATGTGTTGTAAATACGCATCTTTGACAAAGGCATAGGGATCGAGTGCATTATCAACGAGTCGCTCTTGATCGATCGCAGATGCTCTGGAGTGAAGATTTTTAAGTCCCCATTTAACAATGGTTTGCCACATTGTTAGCTCAGACAAGGGAAAGTATAGACCATCAACCCAATCAGACGCGAGTTCTCGAACGACATAAGGACCCGCAAACGGTGCCATGAAATAAGGTCCATTGGGTACGCCATAATAACCAAGCACTTCGTTAAACTCATCTTGCTTACGGCTCATGCCCATCATATCTGCGACGTCAATGACACCTAATAGACCAACAGTTGTGTTAATCGTAAAGCGTCCACCCGCATTCGCCGCCCAGCCCCACTTTCCCTGCAGCACGTTGTTTACTAAGCTGCTCGGTTCTTCTAAATTCTGTACAAAATTATTGATGCCCGTTTTAGCAGGCATAGGAACGTAATCGTTGTAACCATGGGCAACTGGGCGATATAAATATCTATCTAAATAGAGATAGTTAAAATCCCACATTGCACGGTTAAAGCCTTCGAACGGATCTCGGGGATCATCATAGGTGATTTGTACTTTAGCAGGTGTTTCCTGCTGAATGGTATCTGATACGGGTACTTCAGCCGCTTGCACTTTAGGCAACAGCAATAACCCCAAAGATAATCCCATCCATTTTAACTTCATATCGCTCTCTTAATATAAATGTACAGCTTAGGCAGCAAGTTTTCGCTAAAGTGACAATACAAAAATGACGATATAAAGATAATTCGTCTTAGTGGCATACTATCCAGTATGACAGTTCCGTTGTCACAAGGCGCATAAGCATACTTGGCAAAAAAAATTGGTCAATTGTTAATTTTACAAAACGAATATATCGCCGAATAAACTATATAAGGTCTATAAATGGAGTCGATTCCACTTGTTAGCAGTCAAAATCCGCAGTTACATACTGCGACAGCCCAAGCTGATGCTCTCAATGCTTCTCCGCGCCCTATTCCAGCTCAGGTGCAAACCTCGCCTGAAGGAGATAGTATTATTCTAAACGGTACAGAATATAATTTAAAGCTTGTTAACGCTCAGCAGCGGCAAATATTATTGACAGCGAATACTTTTCTAGTCACCCCCAATGCGCAAAACACGCCACCAACAACCACAGCGACTCAAAATCCCATCAGCCAACTGCTTGCTCTAGCCATGCCTATTGCGCTGAAAGTTCCAGAGGCTGTTATCAAGTTGGCGCAACAAAATGGCATATCTCAGGCGCAGCTTTCGGCTCTTGCGGCTCGAACTCAAGGCTACCCGTTACCGAACGTCACAATTATTAACAAAGAGTTTCAATTTGCTAATGGCACTGTTGTAGCACAAGATTCTGGACCTCAGCTGAATCAAGGAGAATTCTTAGCAAAAATAACCTTTCAGCAAGGGCGACCTATTTTATTACTCACCCCAATACAGAGCAAACTCGAAATCGTTATTGGGGCGCCAGTAAATGAAACTCAGGTTCCCACAAATAAATCGTCTTCTGACATTGTTATCGCTAAAGTTGAGCCGGTTCAGATCATCGCCTCCTTTTTAAAAAAACTTGAAACTATCGTTTCTTTACCTGAGCCAACAAAACAAACTGCCACGACAAAGGTAGATACACCGGCAACTATGCTAAGCGGTAGCACAACTCAACCAGAAAAGTTAAATACGAGTACAGAAGGCGTCAAAAACAAAATAGCAAACGATGCTGGCATACCGCTTTCGAATACCAGTAAAGGGCCTGTCACGAACCTTAACAGCTCATCGGGCTCTTCAAGTTCGCTAAATTCACA
>NZ_JAUOER010000031.1:0-67970 GCF_031932025.1 Shewanella sp. SP2S2-4 | reverse complement strand
CTGAATGCCGACGGCAGCTACAGCTTCGACCCCAGCCACGCGAGCTATCAGCATCTGGCGATGGGCCAGACGCAGGACGTGGTCGTTCCGATCACGGTAACGGATGGCACGGGCGCCACCAGTACGCAGAACCTGACGATCACAATTACCGGTACGAACGACGGCCCGACGATCGCCGGCGTGAACACGGGCAGCACCGCCGAGGACAACACCCAAGCCGTCAGCGGCCAGCTCACGATTGCCGACGCAGACGACGGCCAGGCGCACTTCGTCGCCCAGACGGCCACGGCCGGCAGCTACGGCAGTCTGACGCTCAGCGAAGACGGGCAGTGGCAGTACCAGCTGGACAACAGCAAGCCCGAGGTTCAGGCGCTCATGAGCACCGAGACCGCCACCGACACCTTCACGGTGCACAGCGCCGATGGCAGCAGCCACAGTATCACCGTCACCATCCAGGGCCAGCGCGACAGCGTCGTGATCGGCGGTGTGGATGTGGGCGTGGTCAAGGAAGACGTGTCGGCGGTCACTGGCGGCAATTTGGTGGCCACAGGCGAAAGCGCCGAGTTCGTGCCCTTGCAGCAGCGCACCCCGCTTGGCAATTTTGCGATGGATGCCAGCGGCGCCTGGACCTACACGCTGGACAACAGCCGCGCCGGCACTGATGCGCTCAAGAACGGCGAGACGGCGACCGACTCCGTCACCATCACCCACACCGACGGCACCACCCACACCGTCACCGTCACGATCATGGGCACGAACGATGCACCCGTACTGAGCGCCCAGACCCAAGCCATCAGCGAAGACGGCACCCAGCTCACGGGTCATATGGCGGCCACCGATGTGGATGCCGGCGACACGCAAACCTTCAGCACCACCACTGCTGTTGATGGCTTCACACTGAATGCTGATGGCAGTTATAAATTTGATCCTAGCCATGCGAGCTATCAACACCTCGCTGCGGGTCAAACACAAGACGTGATCATTCCAATCACAGTCACCGACAGTGCTGGTGCAACCAGCACGCAAAACCTGACGATCACAGTCACCGGTAGTAATGACGGCGCCGTCATCAGCGGCACCGACACCGGCACGGTGATCGAAGATCAGCAGGTCAGTGCCACGCATATCCTGAGCTGCGGCGGCAAGCTGGCTGTCACCGATGTCGATACCGGGGAAGCGACGTTTGCCGTTCAGCACGGCACCGGAGCGAACGGCTATGGCAACTTCGTGCTCGGCCCATCGGGCACCTGGACCTATAGCGCCGACAACACCCAGGCAGCGATCCAGCAACTGAAGGCCGGTGAAACACTTACCGACACCTTCACCGTCAGCAGCACGGACGGCACGACCCACACGCTGACCGTGACGATCCAGGGCACAAACGATGCGCCAGTGCTGGCGGCACAAACCCAAGCGGTCACCGAAGACGGCACACAGCTGAGCGGCCATATGGTCGCCACCGATGTGGATTCCGGCGACACGCAAACCTTCAGCATCGCCCACGCCGTCGATGGCTTCACGCTGAATGCAGACGGCAGCTATAGCTTCGACCCCAGCCACGCCAGTTACCAGCACCTGGCTGCGGGCCAGACGCAGGATGTGGTCATCCCGATCACGGTGACCGACGGCTCAGGCGCGACGGCCACGCAGAATCTGACGATCAGGCTGACCGGCACTAATGATGCAGCCCGCATCAGCGGCACAGATATTGGTCGGGTCGTCGAAGACCAGACCCTGTCCGCCAGCGGACAGCTGCAAATCTGCGACACGGACGACGGCCAGGCTCACTTCATAGCCCAGACCGCCACAGCAGGCAGTTACGGCAGTCTGACACTCGGCGAAGACGGACACTGGCAGTATCAACTGGACAACAGCAAGCCCGAAGTCCAGGCGCTCAAAAGCACCGATACCGCCACCGACAGCTTCACGGTGCACAGCGCCGACGGCAGCAGCCACAGCATCACGGTCACCATCCAGGGGCAACGCGATAACGTCGTCATTGGCGGCGTGGATGTTGGCGTGGTGAAGGAAGACGTGTCGGCGGTCACCGGCGGGCATCTGGTGGCAACCGGCGAAAGCGCGGAATTCGTGCCCTTGCAGCAGCGCACCACGCTGGGCAATTTTGCGATGGATGCCAGCGGCGCCTGGACCTACACACTAGACAACAGCCGCGTCGGCACTCAGTCACTCAAGGCTGGTGAAACGGCCACAGACACGGTCACCATCACCCACACCGACGGCACCACCCACACCGTCACCGTCACGATCATGGGCACGAACGATGCGCCAGTGCTCAGCGCCCAGATCCAAGCCGTCACCGAAGACGGCACCCAGCTCAGCGGCCATATGGTCGCCACCGATGTGGATGCCGGCGACACGCAAACCTTCAGCACCACCACTGCTGTTGATGGCTTCACACTGAATGCTGATGGCAGTTATCAATTTGATCCTAGCCATGCGAGCTATCAACACCTCGCTGCGGGTCAAACACAAGACGTGATCATTCCAATCACAGTCACCGACAGTGCTGGTGCAACCAGCACGCAAAACCTGACGTTCACAGTCACCGGTAGTAATGACGGCGCCGTCATCAGCGGCACCGACACCGGCACGGTGATCGAAGATCAGCAGGTCAGTGCCACGCATATCCTGAGCTGCGGCGGCAAGCTGGGTGTCACCGATGTCGATACCGGGGAAGCGACGTTTGCCGTCCAGCACGGCACCGGGGCGAACGGCTATGGCAGCTTCGTGCTCGGCCCATCGGGCACCTGGACCTATAGCGCCGACAACACGCAGGCAGCGATCCAGCAACTGAAGGCCGGTGAAACACTTACCGACACCTTCACCGTCAGCACCACGGACGGCACGACGCATACCGTGACCGTCACGTTGCAGGGCACGAACGACGCCCCGGTGCTAGCGGCACAGAGCCAGGCCGTCACCGAAGACGGCAGCTTGCTCAGCGGTCACATGGCCGCGACCGATGTGGACGCCGGCGACACGCAGGCCTTCAGCCTCGCCAACGCGGTCGATGGATTTACGCTCAACGCCGATGGCAGCTACAGCTTTGATCCGAGCAATGCGGCGTACCAGCATCTGGCCGCTGGCCAGACGCAGGATGTGGTCATCCCGATCACGGTGACCGACAGCGCTGGCGCGACCAGCACCCAGAACCTGACCATCACCCTCACCGGCAGCAACGATGGCCCGCTGGTCACCCACGGTACGGTCGCGACAGCCGCCGACCTGGGCGCGATCAATGAAGACGCACCGCGCGTGTTCACCGAGGCCGAGCTGTTGCAGGCGGTGGGCGCCAGCGATGTGGATGACGGCAGCAGCCTGCACATCGTTGACGGATCGCTTACCAGTGCCCACGGCACCTTCACCGGCGATGCTGCCCACGGCTACACCTTCACCCCGGCGGCCAATTTCAGCGGCCAGGATGTGGACCTGCAGTTCAGCGTGAGCGATGGCACGGTCAGCCGCGAAGCGCATGGGCAGCTGGATATCACGCCGGTGGCGGACAAGCCCGTGGGTCCGCTGGTGTCGACCACTTTCGATGATGTGCAACTGTCGGGGCAATTCGCCGACCCCGCGTTGCTGGGCTGGAAGACCGATTCCACGTTCGGCGTGGAGCAAACCACGGAAGACGTGTTTGGCGGGACGGGCAAAAACCAGGTGCTGGAATTGGTGTCCAAGGGCGCCAGCATCAACTCGCCGAACATCTACCGCGAGCTCGACACGCAGACCGGGCAATGGCTCCACGTCAGCTTCGATGCCTCGCGCCGCGAGAACTGGGATGTCGCCCGCATCGAGGTGCTGTGGGAAGGCAAGGTCATCGACGCGTTCACGCCGGGCACCGCCGGTTACGAGATGCATCATCACGAGTACGACCTGCAGGCCACTGGCCCGCAGTCGCGCATCGAGTTCCGCGTGGTGGGCGATGATGCAGACAAGCGGGCCATCATCGATAACATCCAAATCGGCCTGCCCACCCAGGTGGGCGAGGTCAACCAGGCCCTGCACCTGGATATGGGCCAGGCATTTCAGCTGGCCGACACCGACGGCAGCGAGACCCTGAGCTACCTGATCAAGGGCTTGCCGCCAGGCTTCACGCTCACGGACGGCATGCACAGCGTGACCATCGCCAGTGTCGGCCAGGTGGTCGACACTAAGGGGTGGAGCCAGGATGCGTTGGCTTTGCGTGCGCCTCAGGACTACCAGGGGCAGCTCGAGATCCAGGTCAGCGCCCGTGCCGAGGAGACCGCCAACCACCAGACGGCGACGTCTGACCAGCAGTCGCTGCGCTTGAGCTTCGATCGGCTGACGGCCGTTGAAGATACGCCCCAGACCTTCTCTGCATCCCGCTTGCTGCAACTGGCCGGTATCCGTGCGGGTTTGGGAGAGGTCCTGACGCTGGATGACGTGCAGGTGAACCCGGCCTTCGGCCATTTCAGCCACAACGCCGATGGCAGCTGGACGTTCACGCCGGAGGCCAACGTCTCGGCCCATCAGGTGCCGCTGACCCTCACCGTACACGGTGGTGCGCAGCCGATCAGCAGCACCCTGCATCTGGACATCACGCCGGTGGCCGACACGCCGCTGCTCGACCTGCCGGCCGATGGCCAGCTGACGGCCATCCATACCGACTTTGACAGCACCCTGTTGCACGGCCAGTTCGCCGATCCCACACCCCTGGGCTGGCACACGGATGGGCCCCAGGGCTCGGAAGTGGCGCGGCAGGACGTGTTCGGCGGCAGCGGCGGTGACCATGCGCTGGAACTGATCTCCGAGGGCGCCGGCGCGGTCAACTCGCCCAATCTCTACCGCGTGCTGGACGTCGCGTCGGGCCAGATGGTGCGTTTCGGCTTTGACGTGTCACCGCGCAATAGTTGGGCGGTACCGCTGGTCGAAGTGCTGTGGGAAGGCAAAGTCATCGACAGCTTCACGCCCTCGGGCACGGGCTTCGGCTTGCAGCACCATGACTACGATTTACTCGCCACTGCTGGCCAGCCCCGTCTGGAGATTCGCGTGGTGGGCGCGCAGAGCGATATGCGCGCTATCTTCGATAACCTGGACGTCGGCGTCTCTCCGGTGGCGGCGCGCTTCAGCCCGGTCAATGGCGATGCGTATCTGGATCTCGGCGCACAGTTTCACCTGGCCGATACTGACGGCAGCGAGACCCTCAGTTACGTGGTCAAGGGCCTGCCGCAGGGCTTCACCCTGACCGACGGCACCCACAGCATCACCGTCACCACGGCCGGTCAGGCCATTGAGACCAAGGGATGGGATCAGGCGGCGCTGGTGGTGAAGGCACCACAGGATTTCCAGGGCCAGGTGAATCTGCAAGTCAGCGGGGTAGCCGAAGAGAGCGGCACGCAGCAGACCGCCAGTTCACCCGAGCTGTCCATGCGGTTGAGCTTCGAGCAACTGCGGGTGTACGAGGACACGCCCCAGGTGTTCACTGAATCCAAGCTGCTGCAGCTGGCCGGTGTTCATGCGCCTGCCGGACAGGCCATGACGCTGGCCGATGTGCAGGTAGACCAGGCCTTCGGCCAGTTCAGCCACAACGCGAATGGCAGCTGGACCTTCACCCCGGCCTCCAACGTCAATGCCGACGATGTACCGTTCACGCTGACCATCGCCGGCGGCAGCCAGCCGCTCAGCCGCCCGCTGCAGCTCAGCATCGCGCCGGTCAATGACGCGCCGGTGCTGGCGGCACAAAGCCAGACGGGGACCGAAGACGGCAGCCCTATCACCGGTCATATGGTCGCCACCGATGTGGATGTCGGTGACACGCAGAGCTTCAGCCTGGCCCACCCCGTTGACGGATTCACACTCAATGCCGACGGCAGCTACAGCTTCGACCCCTCGCATGCCAGCTACCAGCATCTGGCGGCAGGGCAGACTCAGGATGTGGTCATCCCGATCACGGTGACAGATCACGCCGGGGCGACCGGTACACAGAACCTCACCTTCACCCTCACCGGCACCAACGACGGCCTGCAGGTGGTGGCCAACAGCGCAGCGAAGGCGGGCGATCTTGGCGCCGTGGACGAGGACGCGCCGCGCCTGTTCACCGAGGCCGAGCTGCTGCGTGCGGTCGGTGCCAGCGACGTTGACGATGGCAACGACCTGCACATCGTGGCGGGTTCGCTGAGTTCCACCCACGGCACTTTTACGGGTGATGCCGCCCACGGCTTCACCTTCACGCCCTCCGCCAACTTCAGCGGCCAGCAGGTCGATGTGCAGTTCAGCGTCAGCGACGGTGGTGTCAACCAGGCGACCTTTGCCCGGCTGGACATCCGTCCGGTGGCCGATGTCCCGGTCTTCGAATACACCGGCGAGACCCATTCGCTCGCCCACCAGACCGACTTCGACAGCACCCTGTTGCACGGCCAGTTCGCTGACCCCACACCCCTGGGCTGGCACACCGATGCGCCCCAGGGCTCGGAAGTGGCGCGGCAGGATGTGTTCGGTGGCAGCGGTGGTGACCGCGCGCTGGAAATGATTTCCTCCGGGGCTGGCAAGGACAGCTCGGCCAACTTCTACCGCGTGCTCGACACGGTGCCCGGCCAGGAGCTGAAATTCAGTTTCGATGTCTCGCCGCGCAGCGGCTGGGCCGTGCCCTTGGTGGAAGTCTTGTGGGAAGGCAAGGTCATTGACAGCTTCACGCCATCGGGTTCGGATTTCAGCCTGCAGCGTCACGACTATCAGCTGACAGCCACCGGCGAGCATTCCAGGCTGGAGCTGCGTGTGGTTGGCGATCAGAGCGACATGCGCGCCATCTTCGACAAGCTGGAGATCAGCGACACGCCCCATCTGGACCGCGAGGCCCTGGTCAACAGCGAGCTTCAGCTCCACTTGCCCACCAATCTGCATCTGGCCGACACAGACGGCAGCGAAACGCTGAGCTATCTCATCAAGGGCTTGCCGGTGGGCTTCAGCCTGACGGATGGCAGCCACAGCATCACGGTCACGGCCGCCGATCAGGTGATCGATACGAAGGGCTGGAACCAGGACGCGCTGGCTGTACAAGCGCCCAAGGACTTCGCCGGCACGCTGGATCTCAGCGTCACCGGCCACAGTGAAGAAGCCGGCAACCAGCAGACGGCCAACTCGGCTGAACTGCCCTTGCATCTGAGCTTCGAACGCGTGTCCGTGGTGGAGGATACGCCCCTGACCCTCAGCGAGAGCAAGTTGCTCGCGCTGGCCGGTGTGGTGCCGGCGGCGGGCGAGCACCTGAGCCTGAGTGATGTGCAGGTGGATCCGGCCTTGGGCCAGTTCAGCCACAACGCCGATGGCAGCTGGACCTTTACGCCGGCGGCCAACGTCAATGCCGACCAGGTGCCGTTCACGCTGACGGTGAGCGGCGGCGCGCAGCCCATCAGCAGTTCGCTGCAACTGAGCATCACGCCGGTGAATGACGCGCCGGTGATCGCGGCACAGACCCAGGCCGTGACCGAAGACGGCAGCTTGCTCAGCGGCCATATGGCGGCTACCGACGCCGATGCCGGCGACACGCACACCTTCAGCCTCGGCACCGCGGTGGACGGCTTCACGCTCAACACCGACGGCAGCTACAGCTTCGACCCCGGTCACGCCAGCTACCAGCACATCGCTGCAGGCCAAACGCAGGATGTGGTGATTCCGATCACCGTGACCGACAGCGCTGGCGCGACCAGCACCCAGAATCTCACGATCACCCTCACCGGCAGCAACGACGGCCCACTGGTGACCCACGGCACGGCGGCCACGGCAGCGGATTTGGGCGCCATCAATGAAGACGCACCGCGCGTGTTCACCGAAGCCGAGCTGCTGCAGGCGGTGGGCGCCAGCGATGTGGATGACGGCGCCCAGCTGCATATCGTGGCGGGTTCGCTGACGTCGGCGCATGGCACCTTCACCGGCGATGCCGCGCACGGCTACACCTTCACGCCGGCAGCCAACTACAGCGGCCAGGATGTGGACCTGCAGTTCAGCGTCAGCGATGGCACAGTCAGCCGCGAAGCGCATGGCCAGCTCGACATCACGCCGGTGGCCGACACACTCCGCGTGAGCGAGTTGCCGGAGTCAGGGCAGGCCAAGACCCTTGTTTCTTCGGTCGATTTCCAAGCGCACACAAGCTTTGAGAGGATGCCGGCGACGGTGCAGGGCTGGAATAACGAAGGGGGAGATCTGCACCTGGAACGGGCCAATGGTGGGGCCAACACGCGGCTCGTGATGAGGGGCACGGACGATGCAACGGTCGGCACCCATTTCGCCACCAAGCCAGGTCAAATTTATGAGCTGACCCTGAGTGCCTATTCCAGCGGCAACATCAAGCTTGATGTGGTCTGGAACGGGCAAGTCGTTTCCAGCTACACCCCGGAAGGGGGGTGGGGTGCGGAGCACAGCTTCAGGTTCTTGGCCGACAGCGATCAGGGCTATCTGCAACTGCGCACGCATGATGGCGCAGGCCAATTTGCGCATGTGAACGTGGATTACACACAGCTTCGTATGCGGGAGCCGCTGCCCGTGGTGTCCACTCAACCCGTTTCTCTGGGCGGCCTGGACACGTTCACGCAGTTCCACCTGATGGATACGGACGGCAGCGAAACGCTCAGTTACGTCATCAAGGGTCTACCGGTCGGCTTCACGCTGAGCGATGGCAGTCACAGTGTCACCGTCACCAAGGCGGATCAGGTGATCGACACGCAAGGCTGGGCGCCGGACCAGCTGCATCTGATGGCACCCACCGGATTCGAAGGCGTCGTGGGCTTCCAGGTCGCGGCGCGCTCCGAAGAGGGTGCGAATCACCAGCAAGGTGCTCTCACTGCCTTTGTGCCGCAGGCACTGAGCTTCGATTCCCCGGTGGTGATCGAGGACACCCCGCGCCACTTCAGCGAGGCGCAACTGCTGTCCTTCGCCGGCCTGCATGCCGCAGCCGGGGTCTCCTACGGCCTCAGCGATGTGCAGGTGGATGCGGCCTTCGGCCACTTCACCCACAACGGCGATGGCAGCTGGACCTTCACCCCGGCGGCCAATGTGTCGGCCGATCAGGTGCCCATCACCCTCACCGTTACCGGTGGCGCCCAGCCGCTCACGGCCTCGCTGGCGCTGAGTATCACGCCGGTGGTGGACACGCCACTCAGTGCGGGGGGGCAGACCGAGCTCACGGACTTCAACCACCAGGCGGTGGGCTCCGCCGGTTGGGCCATGGTCGACCCATCCGGCATGGGCTGGCACACCGACCATGCCCAGGGTGTCGAGCTGGGTCAGGACAAACTCTATGGCGGCAGCAGCACCAGCAACCAGATCGTCAGCCTGAGTGCCAGCAGTGACGCCAATCTCTACCGTGACCTGTCCATCTCGGCCGGCGAGGTCGTTCATTTCGGGTTTGACCTCTCGGCGCGCGCTGGCGTTGCCATCGCGCCGCTGCAGGTGCTGTGGGAAGGCAAGGTCATCGACACCATCACGCCCACCAGCGGCTACGCGATGGCGCACCATGAATATGACCTGGTGGCCACCGGCGCCAATTCGCGCCTGGAACTGCGCGCCACTGGCTCCGGTGATGCCCGCGCGTTGATCGACAACCTGCAGCTCAGCACAACGCCGCCCCAGGTGGCGCTGGTGAACCATGCGCTGCATCTGGATCTGGGCCAGAGCTTCCAGCTGGCCGACACCGACGGCAGCGAGACGCTGAGCTACTTGATCAAGGACTTGCCGGTCGGCTTCACCCTCAGCGACGGTAGCCACAGCGTCACTGCGACCACGGCGGGGCAGCAGATCGACCTCAAGGGCTGGCAGCTGGATGCCCTCGTGCTGCAATCGCCTGCCGATTTTGAAGGCCAGCTGGCACTGAAAGTCAGCGCCAGCGCCGAAGAAGGCGCCACCCACCAAATCGCCACCTCGGCCGAGCTCTTGCTGCCGCTGAGCTTCGAGCGCTTGTCCACGGCGGAAGACACGCCGCGCAGCTTCAGCGAACGCGAGCTGCTGCAGTTGGCCGGCGCGGTACCGGCCCCGGGTCAGCACCTGAGCCTCAGCGATGTGCAAGTGGACCCGGCCTTTGGCCAGATCACGCACAACGCCGATGGCAGCTGGACCTTCACCCCGGCGGCCAATGTGTCGGCGGACCAGGTGGCGCTGAACCTCACCGTGGCTGGCGGCGCGCAGCCGCAGCAGGTCGCCTTGCCGCTGCAGATCACTGCCGTGACCGACGCGCCGGTCGCGGGCATGCTGTCCATCCATCCCGACATCAGTAGCCAGAATCCCGGCAGCGCCGGCTGGGCTTACCTTGATCCGCCCCAGGTAGGCTGGCATACCGACCACCATGAGGGGGTGTACATCGGCACGGCCACCCGTTACGGCGGCGCCGACAGCCACAGTCTGCTGGAGCTGTCGGGCCTGGCCTCGTCGCCCATGAATTTCTACCGCACCCTGAACACCCAGGCCGGGCAGACCCTGGTCTTCAGCTTTGACCTGACCGGGCGCCCGGGACGGCCTGCGGCGACCATCGAGGTCTTGTTCGAGGGCAAGGTCATCGACACCCTGACGCCGGGCAACCAGGCCTACGACATGCAGCGGCATGAGTATGTCCTGACGGCCACGGGACCTGACTCGCGCCTGGAGCTGCGGCCCAGCGGCCAGGGCGATGCGCGGGCCTTATTCGACAACCTTCAGATCAGTCCGCCGCCCCAGGTGGCGCTTGTGAACCATGCGCTGCATCTGGATGTGGGTCAGGCCTTCCACCTGGCCGACACCGACGGCAGCGAAACCATCAGCTACCTGATCAATGGTCTGCCGGTGGGCTTCACGCTCAGCGATGGCAGCCACAGTGTCACCGTCACGACGGCCGGGCAGGTGATCGACACGGCAGGCTGGCAGATGGATGCCGTGACCGTAGAGGCGCCCAAGGATTTCGAAGGCCAGATCGACCTGAAAATCAGCGCACGCACCGAAGAAAGCGCCACGCACCAGACCGTCACCTCGGCCGAACTGCCGCTGCCGCTGAGCTTCGAGCGCCTGTCCACGGCGGAAGACACGCCCCGCAGCTTCAGCGAACACGAGCTGCTGCAGCTGGCTGGCGTAGTCCCGGCCGCAGGCGAGCATCTGAGCCTCAGCGATGTGCAGGTGGACCCGGCCTTCGGCCATGTCACGCACAACGCCGATGGCAGCTGGACCTTCACGCCCGTCGCCAATGTCTCGGCCGATCAGGTGGCCCTGAACCTCACCGTCACCGGTGGCGCCCAAGCGCAGCAGCTGGCCCTGCCGATCCAGATCACCGCCGTCACCGATGCCCCGCTGCTGGGCGCCGGGGTCAGCAGCAGCGACTTCGAGCAACAACGCGTCACCGACTCCAGCGGCAGCCAGTTCTACGACCCTACCCAATACGATTGGCACAGCTATGGCGTGCATGGCGTCGAGGTGGGGCGGGAGACTTCTTTCGGCGGCAGCCATGGCGACAACCAGGTGGTGGAGCTGATCTCCCAGGGTGCCAGTGGCTTCAAGGACCCCAACCTCTACCGCGACCTGACGACCTTTTCGGGCCAGCAGCTGCACTTTGCTTTCGACCTGTCCCGCCGTGCCGGCTGGGCGGTCGGGCCGGTGGAGGTGCTGTGGGAAGGCAAGGTCATCGACACCATCACGCCCACCGACAGCGGTTTTGCCTTCCATCACCACGCCTACGATCTGGTGGCCACCGGTGCCAGCGGGCGGCTGGAACTGCGGGTGCCGGGCAACGCAGTGGACCAGCGCGCGGTGGTCGACAACCTCTATGTCGGGCCGCCGCCGCAGATGGCCCTGGTCAACCACGACCTGCACCTGAAGGTCGATGACTACGTCCGGCTGGCCGACAGCGACGGCAGCGAAACGCTGAGCCTGCTGATCAAGGGCCTGCCGGTGGGCTTCACGCTGACCGATGGCAGCCACAGTGTCACCGTCACGGCCGCCGATCAGGTGATCGATACCCAGGGCTGGCAGCAGGATGCGCTGAGCATTCAGTCGACGAAGGATTTTGCAGGCACGCTGAACCTCAGCATCAGCGGCCGCAGCGAGGAGGGCAGCACGCACCAGACGGCCACCACGGCCGAGCTGCCGGTGCGCCTGAGCTTCGAGAGTCTGGCCACCACTGAAGACACAGCACTGACGCTGGACGAGGACAAGTTGCTGGCGCTGGCTGGCGTAGTCCCGGCCGCAGGCGAGCATCTGAGCCTCAGCGATGTGCAGGTGGACCCGGCCTTCGGTCAGGTCACGCACAACGCCGATGGCAGCTGGACCTTCACGCCGGCGGCCAATGTCTCGGCCGATCAGGTGGCGCTGAACCTCACAGTGGCCGGCGGCGCGCAGCCCATCACGGCCCATCTACCTCTCAGCATCACGCCGGTGACCGACGCTCCAGTCATCACGCCTGGCGTTCAGGGCAGCATGACGGATTTCGACAGCTTGGCGCTGGGAAGCAAGGGCTGGGACTCGGTCGATCCGACCCCCTTTGGCTGGCACACCGATGGCAGTGGCCGTGTGGAGGCGGCGCAGGACAAACTTTATGGCGGCAGCAGCAACACCAACGTTGAGGTCAGCCTGATCGCCAATGCCGGCAAGAACCTCTACCAGGACCTGAGCACCGGTGCAGGCAAGGAGGTGCATCTGGCCTTTGACCTGTCCGCCCGGCCCGGCTTCAGCAAGGCGCCGCTTGAAGTGCTGTGGGAAGGCAAGGTGATCGACACGATCACGCCGGGTGCCGACGGTTATGCGATGCAGCATCACGAGTACGATCTCGTGGCTGCGAGCGATACCTCGCGCATCGAGCTGCGCGTAGTCGGCAGCGGCGATGTGCGCATCCTGCTCGACAACATCCAGATCAGCCCGACGCTGACGCGGGCGGCTCTGGTCAACCACGATCTGCAACTGGACCTGACGCCGGCGCTGCACCTGGCCGACACCGACGGCAGCGAGACGCTGACCTACTTCGTCAAAGGTCTGCCGGTGGGCTTCACGCTGACCGATGGCGAACACAGCGTGACGGTGGCCACTGCCGATCAGGTGATCGAGACGACAGGCTGGAATCCGGACACCATCGCGGTGCGCCCGCCGCAAGACTTCCAGGGCCAGCTGAACCTTCAGGTTTCCGCGCGCGCAGAGGAAACCGCCAACCACCAGACGGCGACCTCGGCCGACATGGCTGTGCGCCTGAGCTTCGATAGCTTGGTCCTTACCGAAGACACGCCCAAGACCTTCAGTGAAGCGCAATTGCTGCAATTCGCGGGCATCCGCGCGCCTGCCGGACAGACTTATACACTGGCCGATGTGCAGGTGGACCCGGCCTTCGGCCAAGTCACCCACAACGCCAATGGGGGCTGGACGTTCACGCCCGCCGCCAATGTCTCGGCCGATGCGGTGCCGCTGACGCTGCATGTCAGTGGCGGTGTGCAGCCGATCACAGGCTCATTGACGCTGAGCGTTACCCCGGTAGTGGATGCGCCGGTGGTCATCGGTGTCACCGGTTCCGCACAGCGCATCGTGACCGACTTCGACTCGGTGCTATTGCATGATCAGTTCGCTGACCCCACGCCCTTGGGTTGGAAGACGGATTCCAAATTTGGCGTAGAGCAAACCACCGAAGACGTGTTTGGCGGTAGCGGCAAGAACCACGTGCTGGAACTGGTCTCACAAGGCGCTTCCACAAATTCGCCAAATATTTACAAGGATTTACCGACCAAGTCCGGCCAGATGCTGCACCTGAGCTTTGATCTGTCCCCGCGGTCGGGCTGGGCCGTTGCCCCTGTCGAAGTGCTGTGGGAAGGCAAGGTCATTGACGTCATCACCCTCACCCCCGGCGGCTACGCGATGCAAACGCACGCGTATGACGTCCTGGCAACCGGCGCGGACTCGCGCCTTGAAATTCGCATCGTGGACGATCACACCGATGCGCGAGCGATCCTCGACAACGTTGTGGTCGAGTCGTTTCCGACGCTTGTGGCCGCAACCAACCATGATCTTTATCTGGACCTGACCAGCAACCTGCGTTTTGTCGATACCGACGGCAGCGAAGCGCTAACCTACATCATCAAGGGCTTGCCGGTTGGCTTTACGCTGACCGATGGGACGCACAGCGCCACGGTGGCCACGGCCGGTCAGGTGATCGAGACGACCGGCTGGAATCCGGACACCATCGCGGTGCGCGCGCCGCAAGATTTCCATGGCCGGCTGGACCTTCAGGTTTCCGCGCGCACAGAGGAAATCGCCAATCATCAGTCGGCGACCTCGACCGAGATTGCGTTGCAACTAAGCTTTGAGAGCCTGAGCACCGCCGAAGACAAGCCCAGGACTTTCACTGAAGGACAGTTGCTGCAACTGGCCGGTATTCATGCGCCCGCCGGGCAGACTTATACGCTTGGCGATGTGCAGGTGGACCCCGCGCTCGGTCACGTCACCCACGAAGCCAATGGCAGCTGGACGTTTACGCCTGCGGCCAATGTCTCGGCCGATGCGGTGCCCTTGACGCTGCACGTTGACGGCGGAGCGCAGCCGATCACAGGCTCATTGACCCTGAGCCTCACCCCCGTGGCAGATGCGCCAGTGCACGCCTCCGCGTTCAATGCTTTGGATTTTGATTCAGATCCCAACGCACCTGACAAGTGGGTCAAGCTGGATGACTTTGGCTGGTCCAGCAATAATCGAGAGGGTATCGAGCGGGTTCCTGAAGATGTCTATCATGGTGACCCAAAAAACAGGATTGCGACGTTCTCCTCGCAATACGGTGATCACCACTCGCTTTATCACGATCTGGCCACCCGAGCCGGCGAAGCATTCCACTTCTCGTTCGATACGGCATGGACGACCGAGTACCTGCATAGCAAGGTTCCGATCGAAGTGCTGTGGGAGGGCAAGGTCATCGATACCTTGCTCCCCACAGCGGGCGATGATCTGACTTGGGCGCATCACAAGTACGATCTGGTGGCGACGGGAACGTCCTCGCGGCTCGAATTGCGCGTGGCCGGAAATGGGCAACGAGGGATGGCCGCGATCGACAACCTGGCGGTCGGACCCGCAACGCAGTTTGCCGCCACCAACCATGACCTGGCCCTGGATACCGGCTTCCGTTTTGTTGATACCGACGGAAGCGAAACGTTTGGCTATGTGATCAAGGGGCTGCCGCTCGGCTTCACGCTGACCGATGGAACGCACAGCGTGAAAGTGGCCACGGCCGATCAGGCGATCGATACGAAGGGTTGGGACCAGGATGCGCTCGCGGTGCGCGCGCCGCAAGGCTTCGAGGGCGAACTGAACCTTCGGGTCGTGGCGCAGAGCGAGGAAACGGCCAACCACCAGACGGCCACATCCGACGTCCTTCCCTTGCATCTGTCCTTCATCAAGCTGGGCGTTGCCGAAGACACCCCCAAAACCTTCACCGATGCGCAATTGCTGGGACTGTCCGGCATCCGCGCGCCCGCCGGACAGACTTACACGTTAGGTGATGTGCAAGTGGACCCGGCCTTTGGTCACTTCAGCCACGACGCCAACGGCAGCTGGACCTTCACCCCGGCGGCCAATGTCAATGCCGACCAGGTGCCGCTCACGCTGACCGTGACCGGTGGCGCGCAGCCCATCAGCACCACGTTGCAGTTGGCCATCACACCGGTCAATGACGGGCCGGTGCTGGCGGCACAGACCCAGGCGGTGACCGAGGACGCGGCCGTGTTCAACGGCCATGTGCTGGCCTCCGACCCGGATGCCGGCGACACCCTTGCCTTCAGCACCACGGCCACGGCGGACGGCTTCACGCTCAACGCCGACGGCAGCTACAGCTTCGACCCCACGCACGCCAGCTACCAGCACCTGGCCACCGGCCAAACGCAGGACATCGTCATCCCGGTCACGGTGGCTGACCACGCCGGGGCAACGGCCACGCAGAACTTGACGATCACGGTCACCGGTGCCAATGACGGCCCGCTGGTCACCCACGCCACGGCCGCGACAGCCGCCGACCTGGGCGCCATCAATGAAGACGCGCCGCGCCTGTTCACCGAGGCCGAGCTGTTGCAGGCGGTGGGCGCCAGCGATGTGGATGACGGCGCCCAGCTGCATATCGTGGCCGGTTCCTTGAGCTCAGCTCACGGCACCTTCACCGGCGATGCCGCCCACGGATTCACCTTCACCCCGGCCGCCAACTTCAGCGGCCAGGATGTGGACCTGAAGTTCAGCGTCAGCGACGGGACGGTGAGCCGCGATGCCTTTGCCACGCTGGACATCACGCCGGTAGCGGATGCGCCGGTCCGGGGCGGGCTCTCGATCACCACCGATTTCAACAGCGTCGATGTGGGGGCGGGCGGTTGGAAGCTGTCCGACCCGACCCCGCTGGGCTGGCAGAGCTCTGAAGCCAGCGGTGTGGAAATCGGCCAGGAGCGGCTCTACGGCGGCAGTGGCAACAACCAGATCCTCAGCCTGACCGCGAGCTGGAGCAGCAATATCTTCCGCGACCTGGCCACCCAGGCTGGTCAGAAGGTGCATGTGGGCTTTGATCTCTCGGCCCGCCCAGGCTTTGCGATGACGCCTGTCGAGGTGGTGTGGGAAGGCAAGGTGGTCGACACCATCAGCCCGACCGCCGGCACCTTCGCCATGCAGCACCATGCCTACGACCTGGTGGCCACCGGCAGCAGCTCGCGCCTGGAGTTCCGCGCCACGGGGCAGGGTGAGGCGCGCGCGCTGTTCGACAACATCCAGATCGGCACCCCCGACCACCTGACGCTGGGCGACCAGGACATCCTGCTCAAGCCCTACCTCGGCTACCAGCTGGCGGACACCGATGGCAGCGAGACCCTGAGCTACGCCATCCATGGCCTGCCGGTCGGCTTCACGCTGACGGACGGCACGCACAGCGCCACGGTCGCCACAGCCGGGCAGGTGATCGAGACCACAGGCTGGAACCAGGATGCGCTGGCCCTGCGGGCGCCGCATGGCTTCCAGGGCGATACCAGCATCCAGGTGAGCGCCCGTGCCGAAGAAGGCAGCAATCACCAGAGCGCCAGCGCGGCAGACTTCACCCTGCATCTCAGCGGTGTGCCCGTCAGCCATGTGGCGGTGATCGGCGGCGACACTGCCGTCACGGTGACGGAAGATCAGCAGGTCAATTCGCAGGGCAATCTGGAGCACTTTGGCCAGCTCAGCATCGTCGACCCGGATGCGGGCCAGGCCCTGTTTGTTCCGCAAAACGCGGTGGGCGCCACCTACGGCCACTACACCATTGATCAGACGGGCTACTGGCTGTACGAAGCCGACAACAAGCTAGCGGCGATCCAGCAGCTCAAGACCGGCGAGCACCTGACCGACACCTTCACCGTGCACAGCGCCGATGGCACGGCGCAGACCATCACCGTGACCATCCAGGGCCAGGACGATGCCCCGGCTTTTGTGCCCCATGCCGGCCCCACGCAATCGGACGATGCCTACGCCCAGATCGGCCATGCGTTTGAATGGATGAGCCATCCGAATTTCAAGTACCTCGCCAGCATGATGCTCCAAGGTGCCGACACGTACCCGTTCGAGCGGGCCCTGGTCATCATCAAGAACGCGGGCATTTCCTTCATTTCGCCCGATGGCAGCGTCGCGAAGGCCTTTGGTCCCCATGGCGGCACCCTGACGGAAGTCCCGATCAGTGAAATGATCGCCTGGCACGCCAAGGGCGCCGGGTATCAGGTGGTGTTCACCGACGCAAAAGCCAGCGAAGTGGGTGTCTACGCCTATAACAATGGCAACCCCGGCATGCTCTCGGGCCGCCATCCCTACACGGATTTTGTGCTTCACCCGGAACAAAACGCGGCTCAGCTGACCCCGGTCATGCATGACGTGGCCGCGGCCAGCGGCGGCGCTGCCGTGCAGGGCTCTGGGTTCATGCCGCCGGCCATTGCGCCGCTTGAGTTCGACAGCGCCCATGTGCTGGAGGACAACGGCCAGCTGATCTCCGGTTTCATCGAGGTCAAAGATGCGGACGCTGGCCAGTCGGCGATGAAGCCTCAAACAGACACCGCCACCCACTACGGCCGCTTCAGCATCGACGCCAATGGCGACTGGGTCTACCAGATCGACAACAGCCGCGCCGAAGTGCAGCAGCTGGCCGATGGCCAGACCCTGGTCGACACCATCACCGTGCATAGCGAAGACGGCAAGGCGCATGAGGTGTCAATTACTATCCACGACCAGAATGATGGTGCAGTGATCGCAGGAGCCGACAGTGGCAGTGTGGTCGAGGACAATCACGTTATAGCAGCTGGCGCGATCGTGGCTAAAGGCGAGCTTACCGTGACGGATGCCATAACAGGTAATAACGACCAGCCTCTCCCTTCGAATACCGCCAAGGGAGATATAGGGAACCTCAGCGAGCTGTCGTTATCTTCTAGTCATGGCACTCCTCTCACGACAACGGATGCACACTTTACAGCCCAAGCTTCACCGGTTGATCACTACCTGCAAATGTTAGGACTTAGCCCAACGACAGTGAGCCTATCTCCTTCTGTGCCAGTGGAATTATTGCCTACGCTATCCTCAAGCAATCACTTCAATGATATTGATGCACCGATGCACGCTATCCCTGAGGTGAACCATTTTGAAAACCCATTATTAGATAATGAAAAGGAGCAACATAAAGATCGTCATTTCGACCTATTTGATGTAACAGAACTTCACACGAATCCGAATGACGATGACCTATTACATTCAGCACTCAACGACATGCACAACCAAATGTAATCAGGAGGAAGTGACTACGTTTCACTCAATCCTTTAGCTGACCATAACTTATCCGCAATAGACCATAGGGAGTTACCTATGGTCTATTGGGCTAAAAGCCTATAACTGACATTTAGGCCAAGGCAACATGCGGTGGGTAGCCAAAATGTCTACCCGCTTAAAAATAATACAGAAAATTGCTCCCTACAGCCCCCTTAAACCCTTAAAAATCTGGCATTTATTTTGCCTAGTGAGTATATGTTCAATTGCGGCAACCTTTATGATCCCGGGCAAAACCCCAACAAATCTCATCACTCAACCTATCAATCGTTTACTCGGTGAAACCAGTGGCGCCTTCGCCGACTTAGGTACTTTTTTGCCTTTAGTATTAGGGCTGATTGCCCTCAATCAATTTTCGCCCCAAGGGATATTTTTGGGGTTTGGTCTATTCGCCATTCTAAGCGCGCTGTTTTATCGCCGCCCCATTCCCATACAACCGATGAAAGTCATTGCGGCCCTCGTCATAGCCCAAGGCTTAACGCCAGGAATGCTCCAAGCCAGTGCCATGTTGATGGGCGTAATCCTGCTAATATTGGCCTTTAGCGGCGCCATTACTTGGTTAGCCAAACAGTTATCCCAAGCTGTGAGTGTCGGCATTCAATTAGCGATTGGTCTGCAACTCATGTGGATGGGCGCTAAGATGATGAGTGAGTTTTGGCTGCTTGGGGTGGGCGCTTTTATCCTGTTATTTATCAGTAAGTTTTTACCGCTGCGTTATCTTGCCATGCCCTTAGTCATAGCGGCAGGGATGATTTGGCAGGCCAATACACAAACTAATCTAGCCACTAACTTTGATATCCAAGCCATGACAGCGCCATTTCAGTTAGCTTGGCCGACCTCTATTGAGTGGACTTCCGCCGCCATTTTATTAGTGCTACCACAACTGGCATTAACCTTAACCAATGCGGTGATTGCCACCTCTGTAATGGCACAGGAGAAGTTCCCCGAAGATGCCGCCAAACTCACGCCCAAAAACTTCGCCATAAGCTCAGGGCTTGCCAACTTGCTGCTCGCGCCCTTTGGTGCCTCGGCCATGTGCCACGGTGCGGGCGGACTTGCGGTGCAATACCATTTTGGCGCTCGCACTTATCTGGCGCCGTTAATTTTTGGCAGTACGTGCTTAATGATAGCCCTGTGCTGGGGTACTAATATCGCTTGGCTATTAAGCCTTATTCCTATGGCAATCCTCGGCAGTTTACTGACCACTGCGGGGCTACAATTAGCATGGTCGAAACGCTTAATCGATGGTAAGCCCTTCTGTATCTTTGTGATTTTATCAACCGCTGTGACTTGCCTCGCTATCAACGCCGCTGCGGGACTTGCCGTGGGGATCATTCTGGAGCAAGGTCGCCGCACTTGGGCCATGTTCGCCACGCGTTAATCGCTTCCGACCCGCAGTAATAAGGTTCCCAAAATCAAACAGCGCGTTAAACAACGCGCTTTTTGTTAACCATTCAAACCTCTTCCAACTGCCATCAACGAGAGCAAGAGTTATAGCAGGCTAAAAGGTTCTTGCAGGATTGGTCGGTGTGTCCTTTTGCGCCAGCGCCCATTTAGCAATGGCATCTTTACGCATAAAGCCTACGTTAGTGTGACCTTTAGCGTACTGAATAAACTTATCTAAAGCGGTCACCAATCCAGGAGCGCCACCAATACGGTCATGCACACTGATCGACATCATCCGTCGCTGCGTCGAACCTTCTTGATAGAGCATATCGAACTCATCCTTTAGTTCCTGCAAAAAGGCCGCGGCAGTCATAGCAGTATTGCCACCAAAACGGCCGATATCATTGTTACGTAAAGTGTAAGGCACAACTGCAAAGGGCTTATTTCCTACAGGGATAATTGAAGGCTCGTCCCGCGATAGGTCATCGATGTGATAAATAAAACCTAAGTCCTGCAAAATATTGAGGGTTTGAGTGCTGTGGCGCATCCAAAAGGCATTAAAACCTAAGGGGCGCTGACCTGTGATCCTTTGCAGCGTCTCAATACTCGCCACATAGGAGGCGCGTTCCTCTGCTGGCGACATGCTGTATTGTGGCGTCCATGTTTGTCCGTGGCCCGAAATCTCATGCCCCTCATCTGCAACTTGTTTGGCAAGTTGAGGATGTAGCTCAGCGGCGCGCCCAACCATGTGAGAAGTCACCTTGATATTGTGCTTACGCCACAGACGCAGCAGCCTTGGAATGCCTTCGTTCATACCGTAGTCGTACCAAGTCGGGGTGATGGTATCTGGATAGCCCTTTTCCATCGGCGGAAACGGCCCTTCGGCATTTTTATCTTGAGCACCTGCTTCAAACTGCATTGAGATTGAAATCACTAACTGCTCACCACTTGGCCAAAATATTTTGTTCATACCACTGCCACCTGAACTTTTGGAGTCATTTTCTAAGGTATCTAATGAGGGTAAACCAATAGCAAGCGCCGTTTGACTTAGGCCGAACCCAGCAGCGATGGCGCCACCTGCCATTAAAAATCGTCGACGTTGATTCATGATTGAGTCCCTGCAGCTAATTGAGAAAATAGCGTTTGATAATCTTCGAGGTGCCAGTTATCTGTGATGAAACCATCCCGTACTCTATACATGTCAACAGCACGAAAATCGATTTTCTGCCCCTGGCCTTGTTGCTCACCAAAGACACCAGTAAAACGGCCATTAAAACGCAGCCGCACCACTGCACGATCGCCAACTATTAGCAAATGCTCAACTGAAACAGAGAGATCGGGGACCGCTGCCCTAAATGCCTTTGAGGCTTCGAGTGGCCCCGTGATTCCCTGTGCGCGGCCAGCGGGCAGAGTACGGTCGATAAACCCAGTCGCCAATGCGCCGTGGGCAAAACTTGCATCGCCCGTGTGCCAAAAACTGGCATATAACAAAGCGGCGCGGGCGATAGCTTGTACCTGCGGTGATTCATCAGAAATTGTTTCCATTGCCGCCACTTTTGGCACTAACGCCGCTCGCACTTTAGCACTATCCTGTGTTGTTGCCCCTTGAGCGGCTAACGCATCCATGCTCAGACTTGCTAAGCTAAAACCCACAATTACGATACCAATAACGCCTGAAAACCATAAGCTTAGACTGAGCCATGCGGGATATCGCTGCACAGATAAACGGTTAACCCTATCCATTATGCCACCTCATCGTCATCCGAACGGATGACGGCTCTCAATGCTTCGTTGTGTGTAGGATAATCGGTATAACCCGCCGCACTGCCGCCAAACAAGGGCCCTTTGTCGAATGCAGATAAAGGCAATTGATGCATTAAACGGTAAGGCAAATCAGGATTCGCAATAAAAGGTCGACCGAAGGCAACTAAGTCCGCATAACCGTTATCAATCACTTCATTGGCACGCGCCACATCATAGCGACCCGCAACAATAATGCTGTCCTTAAAGACTCTGCGCAGCTCGACTCTAAAGGATTCTGGCACCTTGGGCGCATCATCCCAATCCGCCTCTGAAAGATGTAAATATGCCACGCCCAATGCCGATAAATGCTTAGCCGCTAACAGAATAGTGTCTACAATTTCAGGACACGCCATATCTTTAAACGTCACGTAAGGGGCGAGGCGAACCCCGACTTTATTGGCACCAATTTTCGCACTCACGGCTTGGACAATTTCGAGTAAAAAACGAATGCGATTTTCCTGAGAACCGCCGTAGGCATCAGTTCTGTGGTTTGAATTGGTGCGTAAAAACTGGTCAATCAGATAACCATTGCCGCCGTGAATTTCGATGCCATCAAAACCCGCCGCAACCGCATTCACTCCCGCCTGTGCAAAATCGGCCACAACGCGGTCGATATCGGCTTGCACCATAGCCCTAGGTTCTGGGCAATCCACCATTTGCCCTTCAGGATGCGCTTCATCCACAATCCATACTTTAGTGCCAACGGGCGCAATGGCCGATGGCGCAATAGGGGCATTACCCTGCTGAAAAATCGGGTGTGATACACGGCCAACATGCCAAATTTGATTAAAGATTTTACCACCAGCCTGATGCACTGCCGCTGTGACTTTTTTCCAACCCTCAATTTGCTCCGCGGTATACACGCCCGGCGTAAATGAATAGCCTTGGCTGTCATCGGAGATTTGTGTCGCTTCTGTGATGATTAACCCCGCCGAGGCACGCTGGGCATAATATTGCGCCATCAGGTCATTAGGAATATTGCCTGGCTGCATGGTACGCGCCCGAGTCATAGGGGCCATCACAATGCGATTGTTTAGCGCCAGTGACGCTAATTTGTAAGACATGAATAAACTCATACACACTCCGAACCAGAAATTAAGATGAAACATCAGTGGTGCAATTGTGCATTAGTTAATCTATATTGATAATCAGGCTATTATTAAAATCATTTTCAAAAATAATTTGATATGTATCATTTAAACGATCTGCAATTAGCGCTGCGTATCGCAGCCTTAGAGAGTCTCTCGGCAGCCAGTAAAGAAATAGGCATGACGCCGGCAGCGGCAAGTGCCGCGCTGCAAAGATTAGAGAAAAAGCTAGGATGTCAGCTATTTGCTCGCTCGACGCGGCGCTTACAGCTCACAGAAGAAGGGCGGATTTTTCTCGATTCGGCGAAACCCGCACTGGCGATTCTCGAAACCGCTAGCGCCAATTTAGCCGAACACAGGGGTGAGCTTAAGGGCGAAGTACGCCTCGCCTTACCTTCGGATATTGGTCGCAGCCAGATCCGTGCTTGGCTCGATGAATTGATGGACAGCGCCCCAGAACTGACAGTGCAGCTGTATTTTGGCGATCATATGACAGACTTAATCGACCAAAATATCCATTTGGCTTTGCGCTATGGCCAGCTTGACGACTCAAACCTTAAAAGGCGTCAGCTCGCCATGACCCCAAGGGTACTGGTCGCCTCACCCGCTTATCTGGCACAACACGGCACACCAAGCACGCTAAATGAACTTAGCCAACACGCAGTACTGATCTTAAATCGCGGCGGTGAGCCGTGGCAGAAATGGAAGTTAAGTCATAACGGCGCACCCGTTGAAATCGAAGTCAGGGGCCAACGTTTCTGTAACGATGGCGCAGTGATCCGCGACTGGGCACTCTCAGGTCGTGGAATTGCCTATAAGAGTTGGCTCGATGTGGCGCAAGATGTGACCGAAGGCAGACTCCACTTAGTGCTAGCCGATAAAATAGCCCCACCGATCCCACTGCAATTGGTATACCTACAAACCGATTATCCCAGCCATAAGATCCGTCGCACCATAGAGTTTTTAGTAGAAAAGCTCAGCCAGTTTTCCCAAAACTATCCACTGCCCTAATGGTAATTTATCCCTTGGGAAGTACGACTGTCACCACACAGCCCTGTTGCCACGGTAGTAAAGCTTGCGTGGATTGCTGGCAGTTTTCGATTTGAATGCTGCCATGGTGGCGACTGACCACATCCTTGCAGATGGCTAAGCCAAGCCCTAATCCCGCATCTTTGGTTGAGGCGAATGATGCCATCAACTCACTAGCCTGTCCCTGTAACCCTTCACCATTATCAATCACTAATACTTTGATTTCATGCGGTTGAAAATAGATATCGATCCATAATTGTCGCGCGCGGTTATCGCCGCAGGTTTCTAACGCATCTAAGCTATTTTTCACAAGATTGACCCACATTTGACTTAAGCCAACGCTATCCCCCATCAGCTCAAAGGGCTCGCCCTGCACTCGCACATTCACTTGCACATTAGCCCGATCTAACTCGCGCCGCAGTAAAGCTAACGCCTCCTTCACCACCAGCACGATATCTAAAGGCTCAGTCTTGGCCTGACGCCGCTTGAGTAAACCGCGAATACGGTGCACAACCGCACCCGCGCGAATCGACTGCGCATTAATTTTCCCAAGCACATCATAGAGTTCGGGATTATCTTGCCCAAGCCTTTCCAGTTGCAGCATGGCGCCTTCGCTGTATTGGGTAATGGCAGCTATGGGTTGATTGAGTTCATGGGCAAGGCCAGCGCCAATTTCCCCCAGAATTGCCGCGCTTTGCAATCGCTCAAGCTGCAATGCCTTGTCCTTTAATTGCCGCTCAGTATTGAGTAAGAACTCGCTTTTCTGGCGAAACTTATATTCGAGCCAGAGGTGATAAATAGTCGAAATAATGAAGATTAATAGCAGTACACCGCCCCATTCTTTATTTTTCGCCATCCATTTGTATACAGTTTGATAGAGTGGCGGCGACGCACCTTGCAGTTGTAATTCCTTAAATAACTCAATGACTTTCAACTGACTCACTGGTGCCGTCCAGCCCAAGGTATCGGCGGTAATGGCAGCGACATGGTCGGCGGGTAAATCGAATAAGGCGCGGGTGATCGCCATCGTCAGCTTAGGGGCAACCGTATCCGCTGCGGCGAATGACCAGTTGGGGTATAACTGAGTGCTGACCTCGCAGTCATATCCTGCGGGGTTAGTCGGGTGGATCACCCGATAATCGGCCTGATTAACTAGGCCCGTTGCGATCATTTCCTCTAAGGTGCAAAAGGGCGCGATGGCGGCATCGGCGCTGCCGTCGCGCACTTGATAAATAAGCGGTTCTAACGGGAACCCGAGAAAGCGCACTTGCCCAAAAAACTGTTCGGGTAAAAAGCCCATTTTATGCAGTAACCCCATGGCCGCCTGATACCCGCCTAATGCCTGCGGATCACTAGCGACCACATTGCGCCCGCGCAAATCCTGCAGGGTGCGGATTGGGCTATCGGCGCGGACGATAATGGTTGCGCCTATGGTAAAAGTGCTGCCTTGATGCTTGCGGCTCTTCATCGTCGCAAGCCAAGACAGCGGGAAGTTATTGCTTAAATGCAGATATTGCCCGGGGTTGGTGACGATAAACTGCAAATCATGGCCGAGTAACTGGCTACGCATGCCATTAAAGTCGACGGGCACCACTTCAAAATGGCTATTGGGCACTTGTTCAGTCAGATAATCCATCATAGGTTGCCAACGCTGCTTGGCTTGTAACACACCGTGATTTGCCAACACTCCGACTCTAAAGTGGTTCACCTGCGGCACGTCATCGGCATAGGACTGACTGAGCCCAATGACACTTAGGCATAATCCCATCACTACCGCTTTACACCAAGAGCCCGTCGCCATCGCCGCTATTACCTTGCCTTATATGCTATTAAACGACTTTAACTCGCAGATAAAAATCAAGCTGTGAAATGCCGCCAAACTCTGGTTTCTGCCCTAAGATAATCGGCTAATTTAGTGATGCACCTCCCAAGACCTAGGCTTAAAATTGAGCCAAGCACAGACGCGGCTTAAGCTGATATAGCTCTCCCGCCTCCATAAGGAAATCCATGTCTACAAAATTGCCACTGTATTTAGTTGATGACGATGAAGCTATTCTGGATTCGCTGGGTTTTATGCTTGGGCAATTTGGCTACCAAGTGCAAACCTTCAACAGCGGCCGCGACTTCCTTGCGCACTGTGCATTATCACAGGCGGGCTGCGTGATTTTAGATAGTCGAATGCCAGAAATCACCGGCCAAGAAGTGCAGCAAAAACTGATCGAAACCCACAGCCCGCTAGGCGTGATATTTCTCACTGGCCACGGCGATTTACCTATGGCACTCAGCGCATTTCGTAAGGGAGCCTGCGACTTTTTTCAAAAACCCGTATCGGGTAAGGCATTAGTACAAGCGATAGAAAAAGCACAGCGTGAAAGCCAAGCGGCCTTCGAGCAGCAAAGTCTGCAGCATAAGTTTGACCAACTGACCGAGCGCGAACAGCAAGTGTTAGCCCATGTGATCCAAGGAATGACTAACAAGCAAATCTCGGAGGCGATGTTTTTATCCTTGCGCACGATTGAAGTGCACCGCGCAAAAATCATGAAGAAACTCGAAGTGAATAATATGGCAGAGCTAGTGCAGCACTTAGGGAATCTACATTCAGCCTTATAAGTCAGTGACCCATAGTCGCTAAACAACCGCGACGCCTTCTCGCCACGCATAAGGATTTAACCGTTAAACCCTTTTTACCCAGACCATTCAAGATACCGTAACTACACAGTTTTCATCCTACCTGCGACAAGCTGTCGCAGTTTGTGCATTTGGCTTTGTTAAATATCGTATCAGCCCGCACAATCGCGCCATAGGTTCCTTCCTTTGTGCCCCGCAGGCGCTCAAGAAATCCACTGCTTTTTGAACCTCCACCCGAGGGTAACTATGCCCTCGGGGATTTTTTCTCCCACCCGCGAATGCCTTACTCTGAGATAACAACCAAAGTGGAAATGAAACGATCCAGTTCTAGCTCCGTCTGTAAAGCAGTTATATACTTTCCAACCGTCTTAAATAACAAGAATCATGGAAGAGCGAATGTTCAAACCTTTAATATTACTCAGTTTTAGCGCCTTAGCCTTGACATGCATGAGTGGCTGCGTTGGGCCGCTTAATTCAAAATGTGATACAAATTCCCCCTACAGCAAACAAGAATGCAATGCAGCCGATGCCGCTGTTTATGTTGCAGCCGCCATATTAGAAGGCCCAGATAAAGGTCAAACGTGTAACGATATGTCGGGCAAAGCAAAACAAGACTGCTTCGCTCAGCAACAGGCACTAAAAGAATCATTAGAGAAACACGCTCGAAAATAGCATTAAGGAAGATGAATGAAAGCCTCCGTTTTTATTGCCGCGACCCTCGACGGCTATATCGCCACTCCCGATGGGGATATCGACTTTTTAAACCAGCATCCTAGTACTAATCCCGATGAAGATTTTGGTTACCATGCTTTTATCGACACTGTCGATGCGATAGTGATGGGACGTAAAAGCTTTGAAAAAGTCCTCTCCTTCGATTGTGATTGGCCCTATATGAATATCCCAGTGTTTGTATTAAGTCGCAGCGGTGTAACAGTACCGTCGGCGTTAAGTGAGCACGTGCAAGTGCTAAATGGCGATGCAGCAAGCATTAGCGAGCAACTTAAAACCCATGGCTTTAAGCATCTCTATATCGATGGCGGCCAAACAATCCAAGGCTTTTTAGCGGCAGGGCTAATTCAGGAACTCACGCTCACTCGCATCCCCACTTTACTGGGTAAAGGTATTCCCCTCTTTGGCGACTTAGCTCAAGCGATTCAATTAATCCCAATCCACACGCAGCAATATGACAATGGCTACGTACAAACCCGCTATCGTGTTATAGACAAAATGGCTTTATAAGCCGTTTACATTCGGCTGATGGCATTGAAGGGTGAAGTGATGGCTTGCCATCTTGCTGCATAACTATGTAACAGCAATGTTAAACAACTAAATATTATCAATGGCTTACTGATTGCAAATCAAAGTTCCGTTAGAATATTGTCCTCTAACAAATAGGTGAGCAATATGAGTCGTTTGCAGTCATCGAAGGGTTTTACATTAATTGAGCTGGTTGTGGTCATTATCATCCTTGGGATCTTGGCCGTCGTCGCAGCACCACGGTTTTTAAACCTAGGCCAAGATGCTCACGATGCCAGAGCCAAAACCGCATTTGCGGCCTTTACCTCTGGTGTTAAGCTTTACCACAGTTGTTGGCTTGCGGGCGGTCACTCTGGTTATATCCAAGATCTCGCCTGTTATGGTGACGGAAAACTCGACTCGACCACCACAGGATTTCCACTGGGAATAGAGACTGCAACCGCTGATGCCGGTGCTAAATTGCAGGGCGATTATTGTGGTCAGTTATGGCAAGGTCTTTTGGCTAATAATGAATTTGTCATTGCCGATCAATACTCTTGGCGCACAGTTCCCAATGTCGACATTGTTTACTGGTATGGTGCCGTCGACATAAAAGATCCCAATGCTTACTGCATTTTCAACTATGTCTCTGACGATCGCAGCTTCGGCAGT
Source organism: Shewanella sp. SP2S2-4 (assembly GCF_031932025.1). Taxonomy (NCBI): domain Bacteria; kingdom Pseudomonadati; phylum Pseudomonadota; class Gammaproteobacteria; order Alteromonadales; family Shewanellaceae; genus Shewanella; species Shewanella sp. SP2S2-4. The sequence goes on along the minus strand of NZ_JAUOER010000031.1, from coordinate 39,366 downwards.
GAAAACTGGGATCTTAAATACTATCCCTTCGATGGCCGCACTATTGTAGGTCGATCCACCCTTTCCCAATAAGCGCTTATTTTTATTGCTAAAGGAGCGCGAAAGATCGCAAACTCCTTTGGCATTTGCCGCGATTACTTGAATTATTGTCATCCATCCCCATATATATCCCATCATCCACCGCAACTTTTGCTGCGGGCCAGAAGAGGATTCATTGTGACCACTATCGTATCAGTACGCCGTAATAATCAAGTTGTCATCGCCGGCGATGGCCAAGTCTCCCTAGGCAATACCGTCATGAAAGGTAACGCCAAAAAAGTGCGTCGCTTATATCACAACAAGGTACTGGCAGGTTTTGCAGGCGGCACCGCCGATGCTTTCACCCTATTCGAGCGTTTTGAGGCCAAACTTGAAATGCACCAGGGCCATTTATTGCGCTCGGCCGTTGAGCTCGCCAAAGATTGGCGTACCGACCGTATGCTGCGTAAACTCGAAGCACTGTTAGTCGTGGCCGATGCGGAAACCTCGCTGATCATCACAGGTAATGGTGATGTCGTTCAGCCAGAACACGACTTAGTCGCCATTGGTTCAGGCGGCAACTATGCCCAAGCGGCGGCCCTTGCACTATTGCAAAATACTGAGCTGTCAGCCTTAGAAATCGCCGAAAAATCCCTGACTATTGCTGCGGATATCTGCGTATTCACCAATCAATTCAAAACGATTGAAGAACTCAATTACTAAACAGCCCGTGAGGAATATTATGTCTGAAATGACCCCCCGTGAGATTGTCCACGAGCTGGATGCACACATTATTGGCCAACAAAAGGCCAAACGTTCTGTTGCTGTCGCCCTGCGTAACCGCTGGCGCCGGATGCAACTTGACGCAGATTTCCGTCAAGAAGTCACCCCAAAAAATATTCTGATGATTGGCCCAACAGGCGTTGGTAAAACTGAAATTGCCCGCCGTTTAGCCAAGCTGGCGAACGCGCCTTTTATCAAGGTCGAAGCGACTAAATACACAGAAGTGGGTTATGTCGGTAAGGAAGTCGAGCAAATCATCCGCGACTTGACCGATATCGCCATCAAGCTGACCCGTGAACAGCAAATGGGCAAATGTCGCCAACGCGCCGAAGAAAATGCCGAAGAGCGCATTCTCGATGCCCTGTTGCCTAAGCCGAAAAACGACTGGGAAAGCACTGAAACCGATTCCAACTCAAATACCCGTCAAGTCTTCCGCAAAAAACTACGCGAAGGCCAATTAGACGATAAAGAAATCGATATCGATGTGGCCCAACCGCAAATTGGTGTTGAAATCATGTCGCCTCCAGGCATGGAAGAAATGACCAACCAGCTGCAAAGTCTGTTTAAAAACATGGGCCAAGCACCAGCAAAACGTCGCAAGATGAAGATCAAAGAAGCCTTTAAGCTATTGATCGAAGAAGAAGCGGCAAAACTGGTCAATCAGGAAGATTTAAAAGAGCAAGCCATTGAATTGGTTGAGCAACACGGCATAGTGTTCCTCGACGAGATCGACAAAATCTGTAAGCGCGGCGAAACCTCTGGCCCAGACGTTTCCCGTGAAGGCGTACAGCGCGATTTACTGCCGTTAGTCGAAGGCTGCACTGTGACCACAAAACACGGCATGGTAAAAACCGACCACATACTGTTTATCGCCTCTGGCGCATTCCAGATGTCGAAACCATCGGATTTAATTCCTGAGCTACAGGGTCGTTTGCCGATCCGTGTCGAGTTAGATGCGCTGTCAGCCAATGATTTTAAACGCATTTTGACCGAGCCACACGCCTCGCTCACCGAGCAATATATCGCGCTGATGAACACAGAAGGCGTGAAAGTTGAATTCAGCGAATCGGGTATCGACAGCATTGCAAAAGCCGCATGGCAAGTGAACGAACGCACCGAAAATATCGGCGCCCGTCGTTTACACACTGTGATGGAAAAGCTGATGGAAGATATCTCCTACGAGGCATCGGAAAAATCGGGCTCCGCCTTTGTTATCGACGCCGACTATGTCAGCGCCCACTTAGATAACTTAGTCCAAGACGAAGATCTCAGCCGCTTTATCCTCTAGTGCAAAACCCGTTCACCGCCAAGCCCAAACGACTTGGCGGTGAACGGCGACTCAAATGCAAAAGTGTGACTCAACCGAAAAGTCGACTCCAAACGCTAGGCGACCCTAGCTTACCCTTTGTATCCTTGGCCGCCAGCGGTTACATTAGTCAGGTGTTATTTTAATGAGTCGTTATCCTATCCTTAGCATTTTCTTGGTAGCCAACCTATGACCACAGCAACGCCGAATGTCACCGATATTAAACTGAAACGTAAATCACGCATTCTAGAAGTCAGTTTCGACAATGGTGAGCAATATCAGCTCAGCTGCGAGATGCTCAGAGTCTACTCGCCCTCAGCCGAAGTGCATGGTCACGGCAACCCTAAGCTGGTCACCCACAAGAAAAACGTCAACATCAGCGCCATTGAACCCGTCGGCAACTACGCAGTGAAAATCGTCTTCGATGACGGCCACGACACAGGCCTATTCTCGTGGAAAGTACTCTACGATCTCGCCACCCACCAAGTGGATCTATGGGAAAAATACCTCGCCCGCCTACGCGCCGAAAAAGCCTCACGCGAACCGCTGATCGCGATGAATATAAAGTACAACTAATCGGTTGCTAATCGGTTGAATAGCCCGCCAAACCTTAATAGTGCCAAGCTAGAAACCTATGCGCTAAAGGCTGAGTTGGTAGTACCAAACTGATAAATATTCTATTTCCCACGATAACACTTAAAGTCGTGGGGCTTCACCCCACACCCGACCAAGGAGGACTGCTCGTCCTATCCTCCTTGGATTCTCCAAGACGCCCCCGACGGAGTTGAAAGCCCCTTGGGCATTTAGCGTCCTTATGCTATCGCGTCAGACGCTCGTCCCTGATTCGACTGACGCTATCTCGGCATCCATGCCTCGATCACGCAACGAACGCAAATGCCCTTCGGCAACTCCGAGGGGATGTGTATTCTGTGACTTCGGCGTAAACTGTTAATACCAAGAGCCATCAGCATTGTAAAATTTAACAATGAATGTCTCGATAAATTCCTTTTACACTTTATGGCCAGCTAAATCGTACTTAAGAAAGGGAAAGAAATGGAAAGTTCAAATCACGCCAGTAAATACATGGAATGGGAACCTATATATAACTGGGAGACCTGTAGAACCAACAGAAGAGAGTTTGGTGAGTTCATCGCTCACTTTCTCACTGCAGATAGCCGTGTTATTAATCTAGATGGGGTATATGGTTCAGGTAAAACAGAGTTCATTAGGCGTTTATATATTGAACTAGCCAAAAGAGATCATCCTGTTGTCTATATTGATATTTGGGAAAGCGACTTTTCCACAAACCCTCTAGCCGTGATTTGCAGCGAATTACTTCAACAGATTGAGTTCATATTAAAAGAAAAAATCCCAAATGGAGAAATAAAGCATGAAAATAAAGCAACCGAAACTTTTAACAAGCTGAAAGCTAAATTAGGTACTTGCTTACATTACGCCACACTTGTTTCACTCGTTGGTGCTGATAACTCCATTTCGACGGAAATATCCTCAGTTAACGCGGCCATATCAGCTATCCCAAACTTAATAACTGAATCAAAATCTAAAAAGTACGTTGAAACAATTCAAAAAAATCATGTAGAGGCTGTGCAGGCCATGAAAGAAATTAAAGAGTACATAACCTATATATCCGAGTTGATAGAGGTTATATACGAACTAAATATCCCTATTGTTATCTTGATTGACGAACTGGATAGGTGCAGACCTACTTACGCTATTGAGACTCTTGAAGTCATTAAACATTTCTTTGAAACAAAAGGCTGCACATTCTTAGTAGCAACAAATACCGATGTTTTAGAGCATTCTGTTCAAGCCGTGTATGGTTCAACTTTTGACGCCAAACATTATTTACGAAGATTCTTTGATAGAAAAGTGAATCTACCACAAGTATCAACAGTTGATTACTTAAAAGCAAAACAACTCGATTTTAGTAAATATACAAACAATGGAATCAACCTCCACCCTATTAGCTCTCCAGATACAATCATTGAAGTATTTGCAGCCCTTTTTGAAGCCAACAACATCGAATTAAGGGGTGTTGAGCAAATTCTTAATAGATTTTTTACTAGCTTGGATTATGCCTTAGGAATTAAAGAAAATTCTAATACTGTTATAAACACTGTGGTTCTAATTGTTGGCTTGATAGAACAGTATTTCGACAAACTAGAACTTTCCGAACGTAAAAACAATAACCCTTTAGGGACAAATATAAAAATAAATACTAGCCAACTAAGTAACACTATCGATGCTATGTTTAATTGCGTAATGACGACAGAGTCTAAAACTCGATATAGAGGGCGCGGCAGTCATCAGGAGCATGCATACGCACAACAAATGCTAACTATTGAATCGTACAATTTTGACAAGATAGAAATATTGGGTTTCTCTCAAGATCGCATAACCGTATTTACAGAAATCATACGCCAACACAACGATCCTAACTGCAATTTTTGGTTATGGGAGAACTATCAAAGAGTAATAGAACTATCAGGGCATATTCAATAAACACCGCCAAACTTATTAAGGCACCCATTGTTAAATAATAGATGCGACAGGCAAAATTCTTTTGAGATTAGAAGCTAACACTGAAATTTCAGGATTTAACCTTCCCCTGCGAAGTTGTCGAAATACGCAGATAAAAATGCAGTGGCGACATCATGGATGAGGGCGCAGGCTCGGGGGGACAGGGATGTCTCATCTGAGCCGTTAGGCAATTTTTATTGGAGTATGAGACCAGTAACTAATGCATGTAACTTCGCTAGGGGCGCCGGGGGATTTCCAAAAGGGGAACAGGCGTTTTTTCCCTTTTGGTCGGGTGTGGGGTGAAGCCCCACGACTTTGACTTTGCTTTTAAAAGCCTTTTAAACGCAATTAAACGAAGTTTACAGATAAACCTCTTTGTCGAAATCACGACAAATACCCAGCCTTGTGATCCTCACAGCAACCCAATTCGTAATGTCCTGCAATATCCCATCGCGAAATGTTTAACCGCGAAAGTCATTCACCAGAGTCCACTTAATGCAATTACAGCAATTCCATACCGTCAGGTTAATTTTAGGTGATCAACTCAATGCCCAGCATTCTTGGTTTAACCGCGTTGATGATCAAGTGCTGTATGTGATTGCAGAATTGCACCAAGAAAACACTTATGTGACGCATCATGTGCAAAAGATATGTGCCTTCTTTGCGGCAATGGCGCAATTTGCCAAAGAGCTGCGGGCGCAAGGGCATCAAGTGCTCTATTTAACCCTTGATGACACCTTCAATAACACTCAGGGCTATAGCGATCTATTGGGGCTCATTCAACATCAAGTGACGCTGGTTGGCGCAATAAAGTTTGAATACCAAAGGCCTGATGAATACCGCTTACTCAAGCAATTGAGCCAGCTTAAGCTCAACACCACCGTGGTGAACAGTGTTGATACAGAGCACTTTATCTTGCCGTTTGACGAAATCGATACGCAGTTCCCCGTCGGCAAACACATTATGATGGAGCACTTTTATCGCCGTATGCGTAAACGCTTCAACATCTTGATGCAAGATGGAAAGCCACTCGGTGGGCAATGGAACTTTGATGCCAGCAACCGTCAGAAGCTTAAACCTCAGGATATAAAAGTCTTGCCTGAGCCATTAATGTTTAGCCTCGATGTAACTGAAATTCTCGCTAGGCTTGAGCGTCACCAAATCCCGACCATGGGTCGCATTGATGGGCCATTGCTGTGGCCTATAAACCGTGCACAAAGCCTCGAGCTATTAACCTATTTTTGTCAGGTTTGCTTGCCTTCCTTTGGCCGCTTTCAAGATGCCATGACAGCGCAACATCCTGCTAAGTGGAGCTTGTGCCATAGTCGGCTATCATTCAGCCTTAACAGTAAATTAATCAGCCCGTTAGAAGTCATCAATGCGGCCATCGACAGCTATCAAACGAATGCTGAAATTGATATCGCCCAAGTCGAAGGATTTGTGCGGCAGATATTAGGTTGGCGAGAATACGTTCGCGGCATTTACTGGGCCAATATGCCGCAGTACGCCAGCACCAACGCGCTCGATGCCCATGGGACGCTACCCGATTATTTTTGGCATGGCGACACTAAGATGAACTGCATGCGACAAGCGTTATCCCAATCATTAGATTTTGCCTACGCCCATCATATTCAGCGCTTAATGGTGATCGGCAATTTCTGTTTATTAACCGAAATCGAGCCAAATCAAGTCGATGAGTGGTATTTAGGCGTGTATGTTGATGCCATCGAATGGGTTGAAATGCCTAACACTCGCGGCATGGCCTTGTTTGCCGACGGCGGTATTGTCGGTACTAAACCCTACGCCGCTAGCGGTTCCTACATCAATAAAATGAGTGATTACTGCAGCGGCTGTCATTACAAGATAAAAGAACGCAGCGGCGCACTTGCCTGCCCGTTCAATAGCTTTTATTGGCGCTTTATGGACAAACACCGCGCAAGATTGTCGCAGAACCCAAGGATCGGCATGCTGTACCAGACTTGGGACAAGATGGACGAATCCGTAAGGCACGCCATATTAGCCACGGCCGAGCACAATCTTGCTCATCTAAACCGTTTATAGTGGAGAGTTTGCTATGAAAGTACTTATCGTCGGCGGAAGTGGGGGTATTGGCCAAGCCATAGTTAAGCAAGTCCAAGAGACATATCCCGACGCCACAGTGCACGCCACCTACAGGCATCATCTTCCTAACAACAGGCAGAGTAATATCCAATGGCATCAGTTAGATGTGACCAATGAGGCCGAGATTAAACAGCTGAGTGAACAACTCACTGAATTAGATTGGCTGATTAACTGTGTCGGGATTTTGCACACCCAAGATAAAGGGCCAGAGAAAAGCCTACAATCACTGGATATCGCCTTTTTCCAGCACAATTTAACGCTCAACACCCTGCCCAGCGTCATGCTGGCGAAGCACTTCTGCCATGCCTTAAAACAAAGTGACTCAGCAAGATTTGCCGTGATATCGGCGAAAGTCGGCAGCATTACCGATAACAGATTAGGTGGCTGGTACAGCTATCGCGCCTCAAAGGCCGCGCTGAATATGTTTCTCAAAACACTGGCGATTGAGTGGCAACGAACCATGAAACACTGCGTGGTGTTATCCCTGCATCCGGGCACCACAGACACACCATTGTCTCAACCCTTTCAACAGAGTGTGCCTAAAGGCAAACTGTTTACACCTGAGTATGTCGCCAACTGCTTGCTGCCGATCATTGCCAATGCCACTCCGGCACAAACAGGGTGCTTTTTCGCCTACGATGGCACAGAGTTACCTTGGTGAAATAAGCTGAACAGTGAGTCAAGCCATTGCGACGCATACGGGCTCTTGCAACGTACATATTTCAAAGGCCATCTTTCAAATGGCCCTTGCAAAGTGCATTTTTCAAAATGAATCCGGCAAAGCGATGGATCTTTGCCCTTAAAAAAGGGTTATGCCCAAAAGCACCGCTAATCCTTAAAGCCACCCGCTTAAAAATCACCTACCTAAAAATTACCCGCTTAACCTCGCCATAAAACCCAACCTAACCCAATGAAAATCCATCAATAAAGCACTTTTTACGACTCACAAAACCCGCCATTTGACTAGGCTAAATCGCTATTACCCAAAAGTCCTAATTCGAATTTAAAAGCACCTAAATGAACGCTGAAGATAGTTCCTTTGTACGATTGTTAACACTTTTACATTTAAATAACATCTAAGGTCATGCGGTCATTCACGCTTTACACAGAATAAAAATCTGAGAATCTCCGCCTGAGCAACAGCTCATTCTATTCGGCCATGGCAGAGGTATGCCGACGACCCTGTAGAAATCACAATAAAAAACGCTCGCCCGAGCCAGTTAAGCAGTATGGCATTCCAACGTTAATGACAAACGGAAAAAGGATTTTAAGCATGATGCTAAACAAAAAACTGTCGCTACTCTTCATTGCAGTGTCGGCTACGTTAGGCACATCAGCATTTGCTGCTGATATTGTCGATGTCGGTACACTCAGAAGTGCGTCTTCAAGCAATAACTTAGTGTCTCAGTTCAACTTAGACGCAGGTAGCCAACTCAAAGTCGAGAAAAAACTCGACCTAGGTCAAGGCAAGCAAAAGCAACGTTTACAACAATATTTCCATGACGTGCCTGTTTATGGTTTCTCTGTTGCAACGTCACAATCGAGCATGGGCTTCTACAGCGACATGTCTGGCCGCGTATTAAAAAATATTGAAAAGTCGGCTGATTTTGTCAAACCCACATTAACGGCTAACAAAGCGTTAGACATTGCCATTCGTGGCAAGTCAGAGAAAGCTGTTGCAGGCCTAAAAGCTGAAAACAAACAAGCAAAATTATGGCTTTACCTTGATGATACGGCTAAAACTCGCCTCGTTTATGTGACGTCTTTTGTGGTATATGGCGATGAGCCAAGCCGTCCATTCACTATGATTGACGCGCACTCAGGTGAAGTGCTCAAGCGTTGGGAAGGGATTAACCACGCCGCGAGCGGTACAGGTCCTGGCGGTAACATCAAGACTGGCCAATACGAATACGGTACGGATTTTTCTTACTTAGACGTTGAAGTGAGTGGTGACACCTGCACCATGAACTCACCTAACGTGAAAACCGTTAACTTGAACGGTGCCACATCAGGCGCAACAGCCTTCTCTTATACTTGCCCACGCAATACAGTTAAAGAGATCAACGGTGCTTACTCGCCATTAAACGATGCGCACTATTTTGGTAACGTGATCTACAACATGTATAGCGAGTGGTACAACACTGCGCCGTTAACTTTCCAGTTAACCATGCGGGTTCACTACAGCAGCAACTATGAAAACGCCTTCTGGGACGGCAGTGCTATGACCTTCGGTGATGGCGCAACAACCTTCTATCCATTAGTGAGCTTAGATGTCTCGGCACACGAAGTGAGCCATGGTTTCACTGAGCAAAACTCAGGCCTGATTTACGATGCTCAATCTGGTGGCATGAACGAAGCCTTCTCAGATATGGCGGGTGAAGCTGCTGAATTTTACATGCACGGCACGAACGACTGGTTAGTCGGCGCTGATATCTTTAAAGGCAATGGCGCACTGCGTTACATGGCAGATCCAACCTTAGACGGAATCTCAATCGGCCATATCGACGATTACTATGATGGCATCGACGTACACCACAGTTCAGGTGTCTTCAACAAAGCCTTCTACACACTCGCAAACTTACCGGGCTGGGATACACGCACTGCATTCCAAACATTTGTGGTTGCTAACCAATTATATTGGACGGCTGACAGCTTGTTCTGGCAAGGCGCTTGTGGCGTTAAATCTGCGGCGACTGACTTAGGCTTAAGTGCTGACGATGTGGTTACTGCGTTTGCCGCTGTGGGTATCACACCTTGTGAAACGCCACCACCACCGCCACCACCAGAAGCGACTGAACTCGCGAACGGTGTCGCTGTGACGGATTTAGCGGGCGCATCTGGTAGCAAACAATACTACAAACTCGACGTAGCAAGCGGTGCAACCAACCTGAGTTTTAATATGTCAGGCGGCACGGGTGATGCGGACATGTATGTTAAATTCGGCCAAGCTCCTACCTCTAGTAGCTATGATTGCCGTCCATACAAAGCCGGTAATGCCGAAAGCTGCCCTATCGATCCAGCCCAAACAGGAACTTATTGGGTCATGGTCAGTGGCTATAGCAGCTACACAGGTGTGAGCCTAGTGGGTGCTTATGACGGTGGCGATGAGATACCAAACCAAGATCCAACAGCGGGCTTTACTGCAAGCTTTGCCAACGGTAACGGTAGCTTCACTAGCACCAGTACTGACAGCGACGGTGATGTCGTTGCATGGAGCTGGAGCTTCGGTGATGGCACAACTGCTTCAGGCGCAAGTGTAAATCATCAGTATGCTCAGTCAGGCAACTACACAGTGACATTGACTGTGACTGACAACGATGGCGCAACAGCAAGCACTTCTGAAGAATTTGCAGTTGAAGTACCAGAAGTGGCGTTAGAAATGACAGTGAAAAACGCTAACAAATCTCGTCGCGGCAGCATTCGTGTTGCACTCGCATGGGAAGGTCATAACGCTGATGAGTACACTATCTTCCGTAACGGCGTTGCGGTAGGTACTTCAAGCAGTTCATCGTTTATTGACCGTTTCACCGACCTAGCTGGCACTAGCTTCAGCTATAAAGTGTGTGAAACTAACGGCCCTTGCTCAAACGAAGAAACCGTTAACTTTTAATCGCATAAGAAATCGTATCGTGGCGCTAGCGTAAAATCCTAGCGCCGACTCATCGATAAACTTCTCGTTTCTTGTTAATGCCACTCAGTCTTTTTTGAGTGGCATTTTTTATGCGCAAATTCGGTGCACTAAGCCAGCCTCAATCCCGTCAGCATCCTTATTTCATGTGCTTGAGTCGGCGTCACTTGCCAACTTATGAAAATAAAGCGTTACTTCAAATGTCCACTTTCACCCACAGGTTTTTTGAGCAACTTACGTTGTAAGGTGCGACGATGCATCCCCAATTGTCGGGCGGTAGCGGACACATTGCCTTGGTTAGCATTGAGCACTTGCTGAATATGTTCCCACTCCAAACGCTTAGGATTAAGGGGCGAGTCATCGATTTCATCTTCTTGAAGTGTATGGGAATGCCCTTCCATTTCCAGCGCGGCGAGTAAGGTTTGGGTATCGACAGGTTTAGCTAAATAATTATCGGCGCCGAGGCGAATCGCTTCCACCGCAGTGGCAATACTGGCGTAGCCGGTGAGCAACACCATGGTCACCTTGGGCAGCAGGTTACGCAGTGGCACAATTAACCCTAAGCCATTAGCTTCGGCCAGCTTCATGTCCAACAAAATGTGGCTAGGGCGAAACTCCCGCGCCACCAGCAGCGCATCGCTGGCATCATGGGTTAGGCGGCACTCAAAGCCGTGGCGCGTGAGACGTCGGCCTAAAATACTCGCCAGAGAAAGGTCATCCTCGACGATTAACAAACGTTTCATGATCTGACTCCGCCAGCAGCCTGAGTGTTGGGCGATAACGATGCCGCTTTGTCCTTGAGAATCGTAAAGCGAATTTGTGCCACAGTACCGCCTTGGGGATGATTGGCCAGGATCAATTCTGCGCCCAAACGCTCTAGACTGGCGTGACTGAGTAGCAGCGCAACACCTAAGCCCTTGGGACTCTCAATTAATAAGGTGCCCAATTGCGGCAATAAAGAGGGCGCGATACCAGGGCCATAATCGCGGATCTGCAAGTAGATCTGAGCCTCACTTGGCGCGATATCTAAGCTGATATCCACCTGCGGGGCACCTAAGGTTTCGACACTGGCGCGGGCGGCATTCTCAATCAAAGCCATGATGGCAGGTGTGAGACTCATATCGGTCAGAATGCTTTGCTCTGCCAGTTGCTCAGGCGCACAGGTAAACAGCCAGTTCAGTTCGGTCTGCGGCATGAGCAGTAAGGTTTTTTGCTTTAAACCGTCCACCAGCTCAGCGATCTTTTGTGGCCGCTGGCGGCGATCGCGGATCGACTCAGTCGCCAATCGCAGCTCGGTGAGCGTATGTTCACATCGGCCTAACGCAGTCTCCATCTCGACAACCGTTATCGAAGTGCCGCTCATATCTTCTTTGACTTCATCGAGTAACAACCTCAGGCTTGAGAGTGGTGTGGCCAGTTGATGCGCCATCTGCGCCGATGCCGTACCTAGGGCCAAGAGTTGTTCCTGACGTAATTGCCCCTCGCGCATATAGGCTAGCTGCGCATCTTGGCGGCGCATACGTTTAGTGATTAACGCCACGCTGGTTGTCATCACCAAAGCTGAAATCACAAAGTTAAACCACATGCCTAAATAGTGGGAACTCATATCCATACCGTGGTGCTGCATGGGGGATTCGGGCACAGTAAAAATCATCAAGCTGTAGGCTAAGGTTGAAATAGCCGTCAGTGCCCAAGGCGCCCAGATTGGCAAAGTCACAGCCGCAAGTGCGATCGGCAGCAGTAATAACGAGATAAACGCATTAGTCGCGCCGCCGGAAAAGTGCAGCCAAGAGATCCAAAATAGTGTGTCTAAACTGAGCGCGATAAAGAGGCCACGTTCCTTGGCAAACAAAGGTTTACGTAAGGCTAATGTGAGTGACAGGTATAACACCTCCAGCACTAACACATGCACTAACGGCTCCATTTGCAGGCTAAGACCAAAAGTATCGGCGGCAAACATGGTTAAGCCAATTTGCAGCAGCAATCCTAAGGTTCGCAGTAATGCGACTTGGTCGGCGGCCTGTAGACTAGTCCCTAAGATCTTAGCCATAGCCATTCCTACAGTGTGAGTCCGAGTGCGGCCAGTGCGCCACTCGATTGCGTTAATGCTTTGCGTGCGCCAGTGGCGAAATCAATGTCGGAGCGAATACCGAGCGCCGCTAAACGTGCACAACTCAAGCTACAGTCCCTTGGCCGTTTGGCATTATCTGTCGGTGTCGACTCAGGCGTTAAGTGCGCCGTGCTGAGTTGGAGAATCTCCCCTAAGGTCAGCAGCATCTGATACTTAGTCATAGTCTCTGCGGCGCTAAAGTGATAAATCCCCTGCACGATAGGTGCTTCAATATGCTGTGCGATCATCTTGTCTATGGCTTGGGCAATATCGGCGGTCGAGGTTGGACTTCGTACGGCCCAATGATCAACACCCTGAGCATGACGTTCAATCAGTTGATTGATCAGCACTAACACAGCAGATTCACTCAGCTTCTCGACTTGGCCGTAAAGGATTGGCAAGCGTAGCACGGCAAAATCAGCACTCGTGTTAAGCACTATTTCTTCACCCTTTAGCTTAGATTCACCATAAAAATTAACCGGATGAGTGGCGGCATCTTCGGCGTACTTAGGCTGAGTGCCATCGAACACATAGTCGGTGGAGATATAGATAAGCCAAGCATTATTGGCCTTAGCTGCCATAGCGAGGGCTTGGCTGGCGGTTAAGTTAAGTGCCAATGCCGCCTGCGGATTTTGCTCCGACACATCGGGGCGACGCTCGGCGGCGCAGTGCACTATGACTTGCGGTTGCTCGCGGGCGATAAATGCCTCGACAGCCAAAGGGGCTGTCAGATCGAGTTTATGCACTCGCTCACTTGCGCGGCTAAAACCTGTGGCCACAACCTCATGTCCCGTTAATTCAAGCTGTTTTACAACAGCTCGGCCGAGTAGCCCAGTCGCGCCAGTTACCATGATCTTAGCCATATTGCCCCATTCAGTTTCAACTCATGTGTATGACTGACAATTCTAAAAGCTTTTCATATTCAACGCACTTGTTTACTCTTTTAAACCAAACTTACTTAGGGTTAACTCACTTGAGATTAACCTGAGCACCAATAGGCTGAATTTGAGTCCGACACTTCCTCTGATATTGGCAGGCCCTATGCTGCGCCACTGCGATGCCACACATTTTACCTTGTGGTTTGTGAGTCGTGAGCCATTAACTGATCTTACGTTGCGCCTAGGTGAACATGAGGTTCCGTTGCAGGATGCCGATGTGCACTATGTGCCACTCGGGCAGCACGCCCATCAATATCTGATCATGCTGTCGCGACCAGAGTTACTCACGCCGAATCGAGTCACAAATTACCAAGTATCCGCCGCCCAACATGGGGATATTTTTGCCAACATCAGTCAGCTGAACTATGGCGATGCCTCATCGCCAAGTGTGCGTTTTATCCCAGAATTAACCCAAGTATTTCATGGTTCTTGCCGCAATCCGCATCACCACAGTGACGATGCGCTCGTCGCCGCAGATACCTATTTAGCCAAGAGAATCGACACGGGTGTAGCGGACGATCGCCCCGCTCTTATCGTGATGAGTGGCGATCAAGTTTATATCGATGATGTGGCAGGCCCCATGTTAAACGCCATAGGACAAGTCATCGACTTGCTTGGCCTTCAGCATGAGCAATTTGAAGGGGCGAACATAGCCAGTAGTGAAACACTGCATTATCAACCAGCCGATTTGTATCAGCGCCATAAAAACCTGCTGCCGCACACTCAATATCCCGCCAAAACCGCACTATGGCGTTGGTATCGCAATCACCCGATTTTCACTTCCTCCATCGCTGAGAATCATCTTGTCAGCCTGAATGAAATCATCGCCTTGTATTTACTTACTTGGTCGCCAGAGCTGTGGGAATTAGTCAATATCCCCAAGGATGTTGATGGCTTAATACCCGCCAATAACGCCCGCTGGCAGAATGAATGGCAACATTTGCTCGGCTTTAAAGCTGGGCTGACGCAGGTGAGGCGCTTTATGGCGCACATTCCCGTTTACATGATGTTTGACGACCACGACGTCACCGACGACTGGAACCTCACCGCCAAATGGGAACTCGCTGCCTACGAGCATGCATTTTCAAAACGCATTATAGGTAATGCCCTGATTGGCTATACCTTATTCCAAGGGCTTGGCAATGCGCCCGATAAATTTGCTGATGAAATCCGCCCGCTGCTCGATGCTTTTTTTGTACAGCCACAGAGTGAAAGTCAGGATCTACTCATCGACGAATTACTTAAATTTGAGCAATGGCATTACACCTTATCGACCTCGCCCAAACTTGTGGTGCTCGATACCCGCACTCGCCGCTGGCGCAGTGAATCCAATCTCGCAAAACCTTCCGGCTTAATGGATTGGGAGGCGTTAATGGATTTGCAGCAAGAATTGCTCGGCCAGTCGAAGGTCATTATTGTCTCGCCTGCACCTATGTTTGGGGTCAAATTGATTGAGGCGATACAGCGCACTGCCACGCTGATGGGCGCTTCTTTGTTGGTGGACGCCGAAAACTGGATGGCCCACCCCGGTGCCGCCAACGCGCTACTGAGTATTTTTATGCACCGTAAAACCCCAGAGGAATTTGTGATCCTCTCCGGCGATGTGCATTACTCCTTTAGTTACGACATCAGTATTCGCTTTCGGCGCAGCAGCCCTAACATCTACCAGATCACCTGCAGCGGCATTAAAAATCACTTCCCTGAGAAGCTGTTACCGATTTTCGATAAACTCAATGGCTGGCTTTACGGCCACTTTTCACCGCTTAACTTACTGACAAAACGAAAACGTATGTCGCTGCGCGGCAGAAGACCGAATGGTGCGCCAAGCAAACGTTTAGTGAATAAAAGCGGTATTGGGATTTTGGAACTTGCGGATGATGGTGCGCCGACAAAAATTGCGGTTTTACATGGTGATATGAGCGAAACCTTGTTCGAACCTCCCAAACAGGAATAACGAATTAGACAGGTTTATGATGTTTAACCGTCTCAGACTGAGTGGCACCAGAACCCGAATCCAACGGCGGAAGATTTTTAGATAAAGCCTCATCGGTGTCGACTTTCTTCGGCTGTACTTGATTAAAAATCAACGCCTCTGGCTGCGGCTTATTCGTCGGCTTTTCATGCACCATTTGGTCCCAAATCACTTTCGAGTCTTGGTCCACATCATCAGCCTCAATGACCGATGCTGCAGACGAACTCGGTTTCTTTGGTTCAATCACCGCAGCCCCCTTGCGGATCTCTGCGGCAATATCTTTTAAATAAGGTTGTTTCGTCCAGTCGCCAACAAACATGGCTGCCACTAATACCGCAGCGCAAAGTAAGATAGAGATCATCGCAGATTTAGTCATAATGGACTTCCTTCAAACAATCGTAATATGGCTCCCTATGGCAGAGACTCAGATACTGCAGCTTGTATTCATACCATCACAGGGCCAAGCGCACAATTGCACCCGATCATTTCCTTCAAGCAGACTGGAAATAATGCTTTCCGCTGACTAAAACGCAAAACCCTCACATTGCACGTCGTGATGGATCCCGCTCACAGGGTCAATGAAACGTAAACGCTGCGCCATCAACTTAAGAGGCGTCGCAAATTTATCCGGCCCTTTGGGTAATAAGCTTGGATAAAATCTGTCGTTTAACAATGGCATACCTAAGCTTTGCATATGCACCCGCAACTGGTGGGTTTTGCCGGTAATCGGGCTCAGGTGGAACAAACCAAGATCGCCTTTTATGGCCACTAGGCTGATTTCGGAATGGGTATTCGCCTCGCCTTCAACGATTTTCATGGTAAAACTCGGGTCGCTCGGCTGCATGCGGTTTTTTACCGTCCAATGCAGGGGTAACATTAAGCTTCCCTGTTGATATTGTTCAATAATCTCAGGTGTCAGCTTGGCAATCGCTTGATAGTCTTTACGAATAGCATCGTCGATAAATAATTGATGATAAAGGGCGCGGGTTTCGGGAGCGACTGTCATCAAGATCACCCCTGCGGTTTCACGGTCAAGCCTATGAGCAGGCGCAATAGTATCAATGCCAGTACGCAATCTTAGTCTATGCACCAGACATTCGTTCACATAATTACCGCTTGGAGTCACAGGTAAAAAGTGTGGCTTATAGGCCAAAATAACATTGTCATCTTGGAATAAGATCTGTTCTTCAAAGGGAATTTTCGCTTCGACCGGCACTTCACGGTAGTAATACACCCGCGCTGCTGGGCGATATTCGGTGTCCATGGCGATCAAACTGCCGTCGCGCCAATGCACTTTTCCATCGAGGATCCGCTGACGCCACACATCTTTACCTATGCGGGCAAAATGCTGCGCGAGAAAGGCAAACACTGTGGGTTTATCTGTGACATTCACAGGAAGCACTATGTAAGAAGGTTGGGCGGCGCGGGCAGATGCTGTCATATCACAAAAAAAGCGGCTATAGAAAGCCGCTATTCTAGCCTTTTTGTGGTTTTTCAGTCCACATGGGACTTGATAAGTTGCAGCACGAAGTCCAAGGTTTTGTGGCAATCGGGCTGATTCACTAACACTAATTTGTCTTTATTATACATGGGCAAAACCTCGAGCCAGCGCTGGCTTACCCAAGCTGCATCTTCTAAATGCACTTGAGAATAGAGCTCAAACAGATCGGGATTCACCTCATAAAATTGCTCTAATGCGGCACTTATTAGCTCAAATTCACCTATAATCGGCTCTTCTTGCCAGTTACGGCAGGGTAAAGTGCGCGCCATCCATAACTTATCTTTGGCCTGCGCCGCCGAGAGGATGCTGACGCGCTGGCGCCCTTCGAGCACTATGCTGAGTGAATCGTCTTCTAGCTGATTAAAATCGATAATGTCGCACTGGGTAGCGGTGGGATAACAGGGCGGACTGCCGCGGGGTCTGATAGTGGCAAAAGCGAGCGCATATTTTCCTTTATAGACATCGGCCACCATGCGCAGATGACCGGGGTCGACCACACGAACCTCTACCCGTCCCTGTGGCAGCAACAAGGCATCGCGCATGAGTAACGCCATTTCTCGTGTTTGCATAGCAACCTCCTGCCCCTCAAATAGAAGGAAACGAATATCAATGCATTCGTATTCCTTATTACCTTAGAGTGTAGCAGGTGGAATAATTTCCTTCCTGAAGCCCTTGAGTGCAAAATAAATTGGTAGCCCACTAGATTAAATCAGGGCATTTCAACCGCCGTTTTCTAAGCCCAATCACTGCGAACTAAAAACGCTCCAGTCGCTCTAGTACATTTCCCCTTGCGACAACCTCGGCAAACTCCTCGGCCAGACGCTCACTTAAGGCCACCGCTGTTCGCCAGTATTGCATCCGCTGCGCCGTATCCAGTTGTTTAAAATCTTCGCGGTCGGGGATTTTGCCAAAGGGCAATGAAGCCACAAATTCAGCCGATGGTGCTAACACGAGTGCATTGTGATAATTGGCTCGACCTTGGCGCCACTTCAAGGATTTATCGAACCATCCAGGGCTGATCGTCGGATAGAAATGCGGATACAGCGTCAAGCCAGTTGCGTGGGATAAAGGCAAGTCGAAGTGATAGTCGGTAATGCCGCCATCGTAATATTGCCCATCGGCAACGCCCTCAATTTGCGGCACTGGGGCTAGCAATAACGGAATCGACCCCGTTGCTAACATCACGGCATCGACATTGGCCTCGGTTAATTCGGCCTGCTGACTAGGTAAATCATTGAGCTGCAAAAAGGGGGATGCTACAGCTTGTTGACTAAAGACCACACGTTCAAAATGCCAGCCTAAACTTCGGCGGCTGACTAAGTTGGTCGCCGCCGTCATCGCCAGTCCGGCAGCGAGAGGTAACTTAGCCGTTAAACGATTTAAATGTTTGCCGCGGCACACCACTAAATGACTGTGAATATGAGCGTTATTGACGATCTCACTACCACCACTGGCGCCTAAAATCCCCTGCACTACGCCTTTAACTTGTGCACTGACTTCCTGCGGGGTTGGCATGCTGTCGTAACGCTGACCAATATAAAAATCCTCTAAGCGACCATAGGCTGCAAGGGGATCTTGCTGCGCCAAACAGGCTAAACGCCACGCCCCTGAAGACGCGCCAAGCGTATAAAGCGGTGTTTGTCTGTTTTTGAAAAACTCAGAAAACAGATACTTATCTAGCCCTGCGATACCAAGCCATTTAGGTCCACCGGAGGCGGCAAGTAGCTGGGTAAAATGTTCAGATTTAAGGCCTTGTTCTGCCAAGGTATTAAATGCTGTTGCTCCCGCGAGAAATCGTAACGCTGACAAATCTGTGTTCCTTCAAGCCAGTGCCATTAAAATGAAATAACGCATTAAACCACGATGGCGCACGTCAATAAACAATTCGTATCATGGACTTAACTCGCTCGTCATCAATATGTGGCAAGCGACTCAAGCACCCAAACACTCATAACATATCTGCAGATAACAAGGTTTCATCCATATATTCAACTGCATTTTGAACATTATCTAGAACACTCGGCTCTGAGTTAGCACATTTACGTCTAGATGTAACAATTGTTACAGTGATAACCTTCTCCACATTAAATTGTTACGTTATCTTTAATCTGCGCTCCTAAGTTTGAGTATCGGGTTACAAACATCATTGAGAGGTTTTTATGCGTCTAGCGATTATCGCATTAGCAGTGTCGTCTACACTGGCCATTCCAGCTGTTCAAGCCGAAGAGCAACAGCCTGGCTTCGAGAAAATCGAGATCATAGGCTCACGCATAGCGCTGCGCACAGCAACTGACAGTGTTGCTCCCGTAGACATTATCACTGCCGAGCAGCTCGAATCGACCGGCATGACTGAAACCGCTAAAGCACTGCAATTTGCTGCGCCAAGCTACAGCTTCCCATTTTCATCAGTAACAGATGGTTCAGATGCGGTGCGCCCCGCGAGTTTGCGCGGCCTGTCTCCCGACCACACCTTAGTACTCGTTAACGGCAAACGTCGTCACGGCTCAGCGCTAGTGCATTTAAGTGGCACTGTGGGTAAAGGTTCATCTAACGTCGACTTAAACGCTATCCCTATGACGGCGATTAAGCGTATCGAAATTCTGCGTGATGGTGCCTCGGCACAATACGGCTCTGATGCCATTGCTGGCGTCATCAACGTGGTGCTAAAGGACAGCGACCAAGGCGGTAGCCTCTCGGCTCAAGCAGGACAAACCTACATAGGTGATGGCGAGCAATGGCGTGTGGGTGTAAACCACGGCATTAGCTTAAGTGACGATGGCTTTGTGAATGTCTCCCTAGAAGCCCACCATAAAGACAGCACTAACCGCGCTGGATTGGACCCTCGTCAACAGTATGAAAAATTACCCGATGGCTCAGCTGATCCCCGCGAAGCCACATTTAACCGTAAGAGCCACCAAGTCGGCGATGCCGAATATGACAACTTAGGTCTATTCATCAACGCTGCCCAGCCCATCACAAAAGATGGCAAACTCTATGCGTTTGGTGGCATCAGCCAACGTGAGACTAAGTCAGGCGCCTTTTACCGCCGCGCACTCGACGCCCGTAACTTAACTGAAATCTATCCAGATGGTTTCTTGCCGCAAATCAATCCTAAAATTATCGATGCTTCCTTAGTGCTGGGGTATGAATTCAGCCTAGGCGAGTGGAATATCGATACTTCGGCTGGTCATGGTGAAAACTCATTTAACTACAATATTGTTAATACCTTAAACGCCTCTTTAGGCCCAGATAGCCCAACCGAGTTTGACGCGGGCACACTCACGACCCGTGAAACCAATCTTAATCTCGATGCCTCGCGCTACTTTGCCTTTGCCAATGACTCTGAAATCCTGTTTGCGACGGGTGTGTCGTGGCGCCAAAACGGCTATCAAATTGAAGCGGGTGAAACA
The DNA here is from genome assembly GCF_031932025.1 of Shewanella sp. SP2S2-4. NCBI lineage: Bacteria > Pseudomonadati > Pseudomonadota > Gammaproteobacteria > Alteromonadales > Shewanellaceae > Shewanella > Shewanella sp. SP2S2-4. The sequence continues at coordinate 19,038 of NZ_JAUOER010000031.1, read as the reverse complement.
GGTTCATACATCAATGGGGGTTACGACAACCGCGCTGCGGGTAGCCAAGGTTTCACCGGTTTTACCCCTGAGTCACAAGTGGATGAAACCCGTGATAACACCGGCGTTTATATGGAACTCGAAAATCAGTTAACCAATGAGTTTTACTGGGCGGCGGCGCTGCGTTATGAAAACTATTCTGACTTTGGTGGCAACACCAGTTGGAAGTTAGCGGGCCGTTACGACTTCACCGAAAACTTAGCCCTGCGCGGTACGATCAACACAGGCTTTAGAGCGCCGAGCGTACAACAACTGTACTTCAGCAATATCTCGACGCTGTTTAATCCCGATCCTGTAACTGGTCAGCTGGTGCCTATTGAGTCAGGCACTTTTAACACCCTATCGCCAGTGACCAAAGCACTGGGTATTAATGAGTTAGATCCCGAACTATCCCAGTCATTCAGTTTAGGCTTGGTGTACACCAATGACACAGGCTTAGCACTGACATTAGATGCATATCAAATCTCCATCGATGATCGCATTATTCTGTCGAGCTCAGTGACGCCTAATGATTCGCCCGCCGTAGCGGCAGCGTTAGCAGGCACCAATGCGGAATCGGCGCGCTTCTTTATCAACGCCGTCGATACCCGTACCCGTGGCGTAGACCTTGTAGTGAGCCAAGATTTTGATATCGGCTCTTGGGGTGATTTACGGGCTAACTTAGCCTATGCCTACAATAAGACTGAAATCCAAGATATTAATTTCCCAGAGATTTTAGACGGACTCGGCCCTAAACTATTCGATAGCATTGAACAAACTCGCATGACCTCGGCGACACCGCATAACACGGGTAATTTGGGCTTGACCCATGAGCTAGGCGACTTTAAGACCAATATTCGCCTCAGCTACTTTGGTGATTACACTGTCGGCTATTCAACGGGCGATGTGAATTACAGCGATCAATGGGTGATGGATCTGTCGGTGAGATACGCGGCAACCGATGCGCTAAGTTTCACCGCTGGGGTACAAAACCTGTTTGATGTGTATCCAGAAAAACGCCCTGATGACAATAACTTCGGAGGCATCTTCGTCTACCCATTAACCAACACCCCGTTTGGTTTTAATGGTGGCTATTACTTCTTAGAAGCTAAATACACTTACTAAGCGAGTCTTAGCGAACAAAGTGACACTTGATATAAAACAGGCCATGCTACGGCCTGTTTTTTTATGTCTAAAGCTTATGTCCTAACGGCGACTATCTGATTATAATCTTTACAATTCACTCATTCACATCCGCCATGTCGAGTAACCGATGATCGTCGATACCTTAGCAAACCGCCATATTTATCAATCCCTAAGCCCTCGGCTTGCCACAGCATTAGAACATCTTGCCACCACAGACTTTAGTCAGCTGCCCGTGGGCAATTATCCCCTCGATGGCGACAACATTTTTGTGATAGTCAACGACTACCACACTAAGCATAAATCAACAGAACCCTTTGAAGTACATCAAAAATATATCGATGTGCAATATGTGTTCAGCGGTGAAGAAGAGTTTGGTTATTTGCCACTAGCGGGCCAAACACCCTCAAAGCCCTATTTTGACAAACACGATTACGCCGAGTTTGATTACGAGACAAACAAAGCCAATGCCTCTTATGTGCAACTCAAAGCGGGTATGTTTGCGCTATTTTTCCCCGGTGACATGCATATGCCTGGCACGGGCGATATCGCCACAGCAGTGCGTAAAGTCGTGATAAAAGTAAAGATCTAACCCTTAAGCCATCTTTACCGAATCTCAGCTCGGGATTTTTAGCGTTATAGCGTCTTAAGCGCGCAGTGATATGCGCTTTGGCTATTTCCGATCCGAGCCAAATATTGCTAAAATTGCCACAAATTTAAAGGAGAGTCCCTGAAATGCCTATTTACGTTGTCGGTCACAAGATCCCCGATTCTGATTCAATCTGCGGTGCTATCGCGTTAGCCTATTTAAAAAACCAAATCGGTGAAGAAGCCATTGCCGCACGTTTAGGTGAATTGTCACCCGAAACCGCTTTTATTCTGGAACGTTTCGGCTTCGAAGCACCGGAATACAAAACCAGCTACGCTGGCGAGCAAGTGTATATTGTTGACCATTCAGAACTGACTCAAGCACCGGATGATATCGCCCAAGCGACCATCGTCGGGATTGTCGATCACCACAAGCTTGGCGATCTGACCACAGATACCCCGTTAGAATGCTGGATCCGCCCAGTAGGTTGCAGCAACACAGTGATCAAGATGATGTTCGACTTTTACCAAGTCGCTATCCCTAAAAATATCGCTGGCATCATGATGTGCGCCATTCTGAGCGATACCGTGATTTTCAAATCACCGACTTGCACCACTGCCGACATTCGTTGCGTTGAAGCCTTAGCTGAAATAGCTGGCGTTGAAGATTTCAAAGAACTGGGCATGGAAATGTTCAAAGTGAAATCAGCCGTACAAGGCACGCCAGCACGCGACCTCGTTATGCGTGACTTTAAAGACTTCAACATGAACGGTAACTTAGTCGGTATTGGCCAGTTAGAAGTCATCGACCTGTCAGTATTTGACGATATCAAGGCCGAGTTAGAAGCCGATATCAAAGCACTGAAAGTGGAAGGCAATCGCCACAGCGTATTGTTACTGCTGACTGACATTATGAAAGAAGGCTCAGAGCTGTTAATCGTGTCTGACGATAGCGACCTAACCCAACGCGCCTATGGCAAAACCCCGGTTGATGGCAAAGTGTGGTTAGACGGCGTGTTAAGCCGTAAGAAACAAGTTGTTCCTCAGCTACAAGCGGCATTCGCATAGTCGTTTTATGGTCGCGACGGTAGTACTGATATTAAGGCCGAACTGAGTTCGGCCTTTTTTATATTTCAGGTAAAAGCTCATAACCCCTGCGTTACGTCTATTCACCGCCGCTAATTAAAACTGGCATGAAACTTTGCTCATAAATCTATCCAGCCAGAGAAGTTGGCGAGTATGATGGGCCAATCGTCACACTGATTTGATCACTTTCATCCATGCCAGAAGCGCTACAACATATCATCACCGAACTCATCCCTTGGCTGCAGCAATACGGCTATGTGCTGCTATTTATCGCGATTGCTGTCGAGGGTTTTGGCATTCCAGCGCCGGGGCAATCCTTATTGATTGTCGCAAGTTTATTAGCTGCTGCAGGGCAAATGTCACTGCCATTGGTCTTGATCGTCGCAGCTTGCGCTGCACTCTGCGGTAACAGTTTGGGATATTTTATCGGTTGGCGCTTTGGTGATGTGTTGCTTAAGAAGGGCTGGATAAAACCGCAATTGGAAGACAAAATCCATGGCGTTATTGGTCAATATGGCATTGCCGCTTTAGTGCTGAGTCGTTTTGTTGAGGGATTAAAACAATTTATGTTTATCGGCTGCGGCTTGGCTAAAATGCCACTTAAGCAATTTGTAATAGGTAATGCCCTAGCCACCAGCATTTGGGTGGCACTTTTTGGGTTAGGCCCAGTGTTAATCCGCGATGAAATTGCTCCTATGCTGACGTTTTACCACCAGCACAAATACCCCACATGGGCCATTGTCAGCCTAATACTCGCCGCGTTAATCACTTTTACTTGGCGCAAGTGGCAAACCAAAAATCCGCAGTAAGCGATTTAGGATCTATTCTTCCGATTCCTTTTGGATTACCTAAATCACTTTATGCCTTCAGTCTCAACCTTAGGTTGAGGCTCTGCGCCGTCATTTGGCTTAGCCTCAGGTTTTGATTCTAGTTCTGGCGCTTTGATTGGCGCGTGCGGTACCTCAGTAACGGCAGACTTATCTTGTTCCTGTGATACGTTTGGTTCCTGCAATGGTGCGTTGACCTCAGGCGTCGGTGAACCTTGTTCTTCAGGTAAGGGCTCGACAATCATCACCGGCTCTTGTGGCACAGGCGCTTCACCTTGTGTGGATGTTGCAGCTTCTGACTCTGGCGCTAAAGTACCGAGATCTTGGTTTGCGGGACTTTCCACTGCATGTTTAGGTAATTGATTTCGATACAAATCAATCATACTCATCACTTCAGACAAAGCTTTGGCATGATCCGGCGTCAGAATACCATTGTGTCCTGAGACGATTTCATCCGACACCGCCAGCACCCACACGGCCTGCATATTGGCATCGGGACAGGTTTGCACGGTACGACGGGCCTGCAGACGAGCACGAATTTTCCAGCCAGAATGGGGCAAGGTCATCATACAGCCAGGGATTTGATCGTGCGCCATCAAAGCCGATGGCATCTTCATCGGCGTAGTGCAATTGCCACCTGAGCATTTGTCGATATCGTGGGTAATAGCCCAAGAGTTACCGACGGCGCGCTCGCCATCCTTGATATAATTGAAGGCTTCTTTCACCGCAAAATCGCCCTTCGACTGCAATACCACCATACTTGGTTTTTGCCTATCTAAGCTCACTAAGGTATCGAGTGGCTGGTACTCCTTCGCGGGCACGGCAGGATTTAACAGTAAGAATAAATTAGGATTATCCTGCTGATGATCGATAGCAGCCTTGATGCGGTCTTTGCTGGCATGCAAAACAACCGCCCCGCCAAGACTATGACCAATTACGGTATAACGCAGCAGTTTATGCTCTGTCACTAAGCCATCTAGCTTATCAAGCAGTTGGGATAAACCTAGCTGACCTATGCGTTTAGCAACCCGTTTACGCTGTAAAATGGTAGGAAAATCTAAGGGTTCAATCCAGCTTTTCGCATCATCTGAGCCATCGAGCCAGAAAGGATCGTATTTATCGCCGCGCCAGCCAATATACAAACCCAATAAGTTGCGCTGCGTATCGGACGCCGCCATCTGCTGATAAAACTGCTCGAAGGCGATAAAGTTTTCATCTTTAGGCTCTGCACTATGGTGCCAGCCGTGGATAAAGATCAATAGTTCAGGGATTTGAGCAGGCTCAGGCTGAGATATGCGCGCCTCTAGACCTTGCCATTGCCTTTCGTCATGGGGCTGACCTTGATCGTTAAACTCAATCACATGGAAGTTTTGCTTCGCGATATCTGGGCCGGGAATGTGGTAAGCCTGATCTGGAATAAAAGGGAGTAAGACACAAAGCGACAACAACATTAAAAACAGTAACTTGTACTGGGTAAACTTTTTCAGGCTCATTTATAACAACATAATTAACGGCCAAGCTAGGCCAAAATAGACGTGCTGAAAGGGGCTAACAGCAAAAGTGCCGAAATTATACGCTAACCCCATTGACCCAGCTAGTGCCTAAATTGCTTTTCGCCACAGCTTATGAGCTGATTTAACGCCAAGTATCAGGCAGCGTAACTTGGCTCCACAGCTCTTTACATAGCGGCTGACTATCGTGCCAATCGCCGCCATCAATCCATTTAACCAGCGCATCCCCAACCTGAGGATAGGCAATCGGATTAGGTGATGCCGTTTTCAGCCAGCGCTTAACGACGTTCACATCGAGACTCATCATGCTATCTGCGGCCGCCAAGAGTTGCAGCGCCGCCACATTCGATAATTGCTCAAACTGGCCAATCAGTGGTTTCACTAACAACTTTTTACCTAAGGTTAATGCTTCGCTGGCAAGCTCAAAGCCCGCATTGCCGATAACACCACCGCAGCTGGCAAGATGTTGCTTAAAGCCCTCACGATTAAAGCCGTGCCACTTAATGTGTTCCGCAATTTGTCCCTTAGGCTGTTGGCTGTGGTACACCAAAAACTGATAGTCACTGAAATGCGACAGGAAACGAGCAATCACATCCGCATCCTCAAATGGCAAATACACTAAGATTTGATGCGTGTGTTCGAATGGGCTGGCATCCACTTCGACAAAAGGCGGCAAGATAGGGAAACCAAAGTGATGCCAATGGCACCCCAGCGCGATATCCACAGGGGCGAAGTAATTGAGCAGCATTTCATTAAACCAAGTGCTACCGAGTTTTGGCACAGGATGAGTCAACGCCGCCTGATGGCTAATGCCAATCGATGGCACGCCTTGGCGCCGCGCCGCCCAAGCCGATACTGGCTCAAAGTCGTTGAGCACAAGATCGTAGCAACTGAGATCTAAGGCTTTAATATCTTTAAATAACGACAATGACAGATTCTGCCGAACCGTTTGCGGCACATTCACGCGCCCGGAGTGAGTCGCAAACGTCATGCCCGCTTGTACGCGATAATCACCAAAGCATTCCATATCGAAAAACTGATCTGGCTTACGCCCCGAAAATAAAAAGTCCACTTCAATATCTTGTTTCATCAGTGCTTTAGCCATGACGCGTGCACGACTTAAGTGGCCATTCCCTGTGCCTTGAACTCCGTAGAGTATTCGCATTACGTATCCTTAAACTGATGAGTGAAGGAGAATTCCAACTAATGAGATGAAATGATTAACGTGCGCTTACTTGAATTAAATCACCGGATGGACCAGTAATACTGCCCCCATCCCCAATGAGGCTCCCGCCAAAATATCTAAGGGATAATGCACGCCGAGTGCAATACGTGAGCCCCCTATGCTAAAAGCCCATAAAAACGCGATAGGAGCCGCAACGGGATAAACTTGCGCCACACTCGTTGCCATCACAAAGGCTGCGGCCGTATGACCCGACGGTAAACTGAAGCGATCAGATGGCTCAAAACCACTCTCAAATCCCACAAGCGCATGGCAAGGTCGTGTACGGCGAATGCTATTTTTCAGCAGTAAATACAGCGGCAACTCCACCAAAAAACTCGCTAACATCAAGTTGAATAAGGCCTGCCCTTGAGCGTGAGTCAGCATCAAGCCCACTGACAAATATAAATACACATGCCCATCGCCACTCGCCGATACCCGCTTTGCATGGGCATATAAACCATGACGTTGGGTAAAACTCACGATATGGCAAAACATTCGCTTATCTAAGTCAGCAACGTAACTCAACATAAAACAGGCTCCTTGCTGGCATGCCAGCGAGTTTTACTGCGATGTTAATCTGTGCATTCTCTCGACGACGCTTAGAGTGCTTGGTATCACGCAACCGACTCACCAAGGCCCTACTCACGATTGAATTCGTTATTTACCGTTTGCTGGCTAATTTAAAGTTTGCTAATGGTCAAACCCGAGTCGAATTAGCTAAAGCACTATTAGATAACTTGAGACTAAGAAAGACCTGTGACGGCTAAGTGACATCTGCTCGAAGGTTTTATGACAAGAAGCATGTCTTGGGCTTTGATCTAGAAGGATTCTAGGGACATTATGCTGGAGCTAAAGGATTTTTTCAGTTATAGCGATAGGACTGAGACAGGATATTGTGTTGCTCTAAATGTGAATCCCAAGAGCAACACAATCAAATAAACTTAGGCTGCGGCGGGAGTATTCGCCTTAGCGCGGTAAATTTTCGTCAAATGGTAAATATTAATACAAGCAACAAACGCATTCATGCCAGCCACTGGCCAAGCAGAAATAAACACCCCATAAACAACAAATAGGGTACATCCCACAAAATTCAACCATCGCAACCAAATGATATTCTTCATCATTAGAGAGATCGCCACCATTACAGAGGCAAAATAACCAATAATTTCAATCGTATTTACAGCTTCCATAGGCACCTCTCGAAGGCCCTCTACCGTCCATAAGCGTAACGGGGGGTCCATGCCCCTAAAGCAAATTAAGTTAAGTAAGTTAATTTAAACTTGGGATATAATACCAAAGCACGCAACAGAGTTGTAATAAAAAACCGTTATTTAATGACTAATATCAAGTTTTACCGCATAACTTCTAAAGTGCGACGAAAATTTACTACAGATGTGTTAACAGCCCAATGGCAACAATACCGTGATTGATAACACTTTTCTTTTCAAGAATCCCTTTTATACTGGCGTAAACTCGCTAAACTGTACGCAACGCGGATCAATAGGAGTGTAAATATGGAATACAACACCTCAGAATTATGTGACATGTACTTAGATGTCGTAGATGTAGTCGAGCCCATGTTCAGTAACTACGGTGGTTGTAGCTCTTTTGGCGGTTCTATTAGCACCATCAAGTGCTTTGAAGACAACGGCCTAATCACCGAAGTCCTACAAGAGGATGGTCAAGGTAAAGTCTTACTCGTTGATGGCGGTGGCTCATTACGCCGTGCGCTGATCGATGGTGCTATCGCTGAACTTGCGGTTAGCAACAACTGGGAAGGCATTATCGTTTACGGTTCTGTACGCGATGTGGATGCATTGGAAGAGTTAGACATTGGTATTCAAGCCCTTGCCTCAATTCCAGTGGGTGCTGATGGCAATTCAGTGGGCGAAGTGGAAATTCCGGTCAATTTTGGCGGTGTGACCTTCTTACCCGGCGATCACATTTATGCTGATAACACAGGTGTGATTTTATCACCTGAACCACTCGACATTGAGTAATCTCACTGTTCAGCCAAGAAAGCCAGCTAAGCTGGCTTTTTTATTCACTATTTTCAGCGTTTCCCCATTGAATCCTCGCGCCACACTGGCCACAATAGCTCGACTCCGGCCGAATAAGAATATCAATCTATGCCTGAATTTATTCCCTTTACCCATACAGATATTGCCTCATTAGTCAGCCCAAGAACCGGCGAAACTAAGTTAGGCCAATGCGTCCATCTGGCTAATCACGAACATACGTTAGAGACCATACTCGCCACTGCCAAAGCCCACGGGGCAAGCTTTGCTATTTTCGGCGTCGGTGAAGATATCGGCCCACGTGCCAACTTAGGCCGTGGCGGTGCGACCGATGCGTTCACTACCAGTATGCGCCAATGGCTCAATCTGCAATCGAATCGCTTTCTTTCTGGTGCCGAATGCCTAGTGTTAGGCCAAGTTAACACCGCCGATCTGCAACAACAAACCGCGAACAATACAACAGCTAATACCGACGTCACCTTAGATGAATTACGCGACGCGGTGGAGCAACTCGATGAGCGCGTGATCCGCATCGTTAGTGCAATTTTAAAGGCGGGTTTAGAACCCATACTCATCGGCGGCGGGCATAACAATGCCTATGGTTTATTGATGGCGACCTACGGCCACTATCAGCGCCAAGTTGCGGCGGTAAATCTTGACCCTCATTCGGATTTTCGTCTGCTCGAAGGTCGTCACAGCGGCAATGGCTTTAGTTACGCAGCCGATCGCGGCGCCTTAGGTTGCTACCATGTGCTGGGTTTACACGAGTTAAAAAACAGCGAAGCCAATCTAAGTCAACTCGGCGAATTTGGTGGTACTTGGCATAGCTTGCAACAGATTTGGGTGCGCCGCGAAATCAGTCTCAGCCAAGCCTTGCTTGAGATCGCCGCCAAACTGAATGACACAGGTTTGCCCGTAGGGCTGGAGCTCGACGTCGACGCTATCGCTAAAATGCCCAGTAGCGCCTCAACGGCAGCGGGGGTGCCATTGCTCGATGCGGCGCATTATGTCAGTTATATCGCCCGCCACTGCCCTTGTGCTTATTTGCATTTAGCCGAGGCTGCGCCAAGTTGCCACGAAGCGGGAATTGAAGCTGGATTTAGGGATGTTGGCCAAAGCCTCAGCGAGCTTATCTACGCTTATGTGCAGGCTCGGATGCAGTTTTTGGCACAATGAGCGCCATCAGTTATAGCCAACTGGACGCTAAGCTATTCACCAAATCCTGATATTGTGGTCTAATGCCAGTCCATTTTACGTGGTCGACAAGCACTTAATCCTACGACTGTTAGGGAGTGCCTCAAGCTAAGGCATTGCAGTTAGTTTACTAGCTCGATCACAGAGTGATAGATCAAAGATTCAGCAAATGCAGGCGATGGCTTACACTCGCAACTAATACATTGCAAAACAATAGGAACACATTGATGTCTGAGGGCGAATCTAAAAGTACCCACTTTGGTTACAAAACCGTAGAGGCCGATAAAAAGGCCGAACTCGTTGCCGGCGTGTTTCATTCTGTTGCCGCTAAGTACGACATAATGAACGATGTGATGTCCTTCGGCATTCACCGTTTTTGGAAGCGTTACACCATTGAAGTATCTGGCGCACGCCCTGGCATGAAAGTGCTCGATTTGGCTGGCGGCACCGGCGACTTAACCGCAAAATTCTCTCACTTAGTGGGCGATAAAGGTGAAGTGGTTTTAGCTGACATTAACGATTCCATGTTGAAAGTCGGTCGCACTAAGTTGCGCGACAAGGGCATAGTCAACAATGTCAGTTATGTGCAAGCCAACGCCGAAGCACTGCCGTTTCCCGATAACCACTTCGACATCATTACCATCGCCTTTGGTCTGCGTAACGTGACCGATAAAGATGCGGCGCTGCGTTCGATGAACCGCGTGCTTAAGCCAGGTGGCAAGTTATTAGTGCTTGAGTTCTCTAAGCCTCAGCATGAAATCATGCGCAAAGTGTATGATTTATATAGCTTCAAAGTCTTACCTAAGATGGGCGAACTCATCACTAAAGATGCCGACAGCTACGAGTATCTGGCTGAATCGATTCGTATGCATCCAGATCAAGATACATTAAAGCAAATGATGGTAGATGCCGGCTTCGAGCAAGTCGACTACACCAACATGACCGACGGCATTGTCGCATTGCACCGTGGTTATAAATTCTAATGATGCCGCAAGAAGTTGTGCTGCTTGTCTGCGCCGCAATTGAAACGGGCCTGAAAAAACTTCAGGCTCAAGCGGGTGACGACTATTCGCGCCAGCGCCAGTTGCATGGCAAAGTGTTCCGCATCCAATTATCGCAGCTCAGCTGGCCACTCTATTTGGTGTTTGCCAAAGAGATCCAAGTACTGAGCCGCTATGAAGGCGATGTCGATGTCAGTCTGCATGCCGATGCGACCACGCTTTATCGCGTGTCCGAAGGCGCAAACCTGACTGAACTTATCAAGCAAGATAAGCTCAAGCTTGAGGGAGATCTCAATCTATTACAAAGCTTTAGCCAATATCTACGCGGCATCGAGTTTGACTTTGCCGAGCCAATTTCGCGTTATTTAGGCGATGGTCCCACCCATAAGCTCATCAGCACTGGCCATCAGGCAAAGGGTTTTGCACTCGAAGTGTTGCGTAAAACGCGCTCCCACTTAGGCCAACTCGCCGTTGAAGAGTATCGCCTCGCACCGCACCCAATTGAGTTACTTCATTTTCGCGATCAAATGGATGATTTAGTTGCCGATACCCGCGCGATTGAACAACGGATTGCCCAATTAAGAGACCAAATTAAGCCATGACCCTTGCCAGTATCCGCCGCGGTTACCATGTCATCAAGACCTTGCTTCAGTACGGGTTAGATGACGTATTGCCGCCAAAGATGACACCTTGGTACTTTAAACTCGCCCGTAATAGTCTGTTCTGGATCCGCAATAAGCATAAAAATAAGCCCGGTGGCGAACGCTTAAAATTGGCGATGCAGGAACTCGGCCCCGTTTATATCAAGCTTGGACAAATGCTCTCGACCCGCCGCGATTTACTCAGCGATGGATGGGCCAGTGAATTGGCCATGCTACAGGACAAGGTGCCGCCCTTTGATGGTGCGCTGGCCCGCCAAGCGATTGAAGCTGAGCTAAAAGCGCCGATTGAATCCCTATTCGATGACTTTAATGAAATCCCGCTGGCCTCAGCCTCTATTTCGCAGGTGCATACAGCGACCTTAAAATCTAACGGTAAAGACGTCGTGCTTAAGGTACTACGGCCGAATGTAGAAACCAAGATTCAGGCCGATCTGCAGTTGATGTCGCAAACCGCCAAGTTGATTGAATATCTCCTAGGTGAAGGTAACCGCCTGCGCCCTGCAGAAGTAATTGAAGATTACCGAGTGACCATTTTAGGTGAGTTAAACCTTAAGCTCGAAGCCTTAAACGCAGTCAAGTTACGCAACAACTTCCTCGACTCAGATGCACTCTATGTGCCTTATGTGTATGAGGAGTTTTGCTATCCGCGCCTCATGGTGATGGAACGAATTTACGGTATTTCGGTCTCGGATATTGCCGCCCTTAAAGCGCAAGGCACCAACTTTAAGTTATTGGCTGAGCGCGGAGTAGAGCTGTTTTTCACCCAAGTGTTCCGAGATAACTTTTTCCATGCCGACATGCATCCGGGCAATATCTTTATTTCCCGCGATCACCCAGAGAACCCTTATTACATAGGGCTCGATTGCGGCATCATGGGCACACTCAGCGAAGTCGATAAACGCTATCTCGCCGAGAATTTCCTCGCCTTCTTTAATCGCGATTATCACCGAATTGCCCAGCTCTACATTGAATCAGGCTGGGTGTCGGAAAAAACCGATCTACAGGCCTTTGAACAGGCCATCAAAGTAGTGTGCGAACCTATGTTCAACAAGCCGCTCGACGAGATTTCCTTTGGTCATGTGTTACTGGAATTATTCCGCACTGCACGCCACTTCGATATTGTGGTGCAACCGCAATTGGTATTGCTGGAAAAAACCTTACTCTATATCGAAGGCTTAGGTCGTCAGCTGTATCCGCAGTTGGATTTATGGCAAACCGCCAAACCGTTTTTAGAGCAGTGGATGGCCGACCAAGTGGGACCTAAGGCTATGTTTAAAAAGGTATCCACAAAACTGCCATATTGGGCTGATAAACTACCAGAATTCCCTGAACTGATTTACGATAACCTTAAGTTAGGCAGGAAATTGCTGAGTTCTCAGCAACAAATGCTAGATAAGTATTTGAAATACCAGCAGCAGGCTCACAAGAGTAACTACTTGCTTATCACTTCTGCAGTTTTATTGATCTGTGGCACGTTATTGATCAATAGAGACGCTACACTATGGACCCCTTATGTTTGTCTAGTTTCAGGCATTATATTGTGGTTTGTCGGATGGCGATCTAGGCCAAAGAATCGCAAATTTTAGCTAGCACTAATAAATCATAGGTTCATAATAGAACCGATATCAATTAAGAGGATACCTTCATGGGTGGTATTAGTATTTGGCAACTTCTTATCGTTGCATTAATCGTTGTCTTGTTGTTTGGAACTAAAAAATTACGCTCTTTAGGCGGTGATTTAGGTGGTGCGGTGAAAGGCTTCAAAAACGCCATGTCTTCAGAAGAAGATAAAAAGGCATTAGAAGACACCGAAGCGGCTAAAACAGCACAAACGACTCAACAGGCGACTGAAAAGAAACCTGAGTCTAACAAAGAACAGGCGTAACTCTTTATGTTTGACGGTATCGGCTTTATGGAGCTGCTGCTGATCGGTGTTTTGGGGCTAGTGGTTCTTGGCCCCGAACGTCTACCGGTTGCGGTGCGTTCGATAACGAGTTGGATCCGTGCGATGAAACGCATGGCTAACTCGGTAAAAGAAGAACTTGAGCAGGAGCTGAAGATCGAGCAGTTACATGCGGATCTTAAAAAAGCCGAGAGCAAAGGTTTATCTAACCTCTCACCTGAACTCAAAGAGTCTATTGAACAACTGAAGCAAGCGGCACAGTCTGTGAACCGTCCTTATCAAGTTCAGGATCCGGTAAAAGACACGCCTGCGTCAGAGAATCAAATACATTCTCCAGTTGCGAGCCCAGTTCAAACTAGTCCAGCTCAATCGAGCCAAGCTAATCCGACTGCCACTGTAGAGGCGAGTCCAGCACCGGCATCTCCCGCTACTCCAAGTGAGCCATCTCAGGGCGCGGATACCCGTTCTAACCCGAAAGCCAACGGATAATTCATGTCGCAACAGCAGCCACTTATCAGCCATTTGCTTGAACTTAGGTCCAAGTTGCTAAAATCCATTGCCAGCGTGTTATTAGTATTCATTTGCAGCGTGTACTGGGCAAATGATATCTACCATTACATGGCAATACCTTTAATGCAGTCTTTACCCCTTGGTGGCAGCATGATTGCCACGGATGTCGCTGCACCTTTCTTCGCGCCTTTTAAATTGACCCTAGTATTATCGTTTTTTGTGGCTGTGCCCTATGTGTTGTTCCAAATCTGGTCTTTTGTCGCACCGGGTTTATACAAGCATGAAAAACGTTTAGTGATGCCACTGCTATTTAGCAGTACCTTATTGTTTTATCTTGGTATCGCCTTCGCTTATTACATAGTATTCCCCGTCGTTTTTGGCTTCTTTGCTAACAATGCGCCAGAGGGCGTTCAAGTTGCGACCGACATTACCAGTTACCTTAACTTCATTCTGAAGCTGTTCTTTGCCTTTGGTCTATCCTTTGAAATCCCTATCGCCGTTGTTTTACTATGCTGGGCGGGTGTGACAACACCTGAAGAACTTAAGCAAAAACGTCCTTATATCGTCGTAGGCGCCTTCGTTGTGGGCATGCTGTTAACCCCACCCGATGTAATTTCCCAGACTATGCTTGCCGTACCAATGCTGTTATTGTTCGAAGGCGGTTTATTAGCGGCTCGTTTCTACAGTAAGCAAGGTGACGACGAGTCTGACAAAGATAGCGAACAAACAAACGACTAACGTCCTCGATGGCGTTAGGGGAATAATATAATAAGGAACATTCTCATGCGCTTAACTCTTATGGCAGCAGCAATTATGCTGGTATCAGTCCAAGCAAATGCCAGCATTGAACAACAGTTAACCCAATGTGCAGCAACAGCCGATAAACTCGACCGCTTGATTTGCTATGACAAGCTAGCAGAAAACGTCAAAAGCGTAACGCCTGCTTTAGCGAGCACTCAAGCCGCGCCTGCGACTGTAGCAACCATTGCAGCCCCGACTGCTGTAGCAGTAGCGGCCACCGCGCCCCAAGCGCAAGCCGCTAATATTGTCGATGACTTTGGGATGGAAGCTAAGCGCGTTCAAGAAAATACGGTCGATAAGATTTATCTGGAAGTACAGTCTATTACTGAAGATCCCTACGGTGCTATCAAAGTAACATTCACTAATGGTCAGGTGTGGAAACAAACCGACGGCCGTAAGTTCAACTTAAAGCAAGGCGAAAAAGTCTACATTGAAAAAGCAGCCCTAGGCTCTTTCTTAATGGGCACTGATGAGCGCAATGCCAAGGCACGGGTAAAACGCCTAAACTAATGCCCTCATACATAGATATCGCTGTCAATTTACTTGGCAGCGCACTCGAGCCAGACACAGCATCGATAATACAAGCGGCGGCGGACCAAGGGGTTTCGCCGTTAATTGTTATTGGCAGCGATTTAACTGAAAGTGCAGCTGCCATCGCGATTTGCCAACAATATCCCAATCAACTTTATTGCACTGCTGGCGTACATCCTCACCATGCCAGTGGCTGGCAAGCTGACTCAAGCAAGCAACAAGCCGAACTCTGCCAAGCACGGCAAGTGGTTGCCGTTGGGGAATGTGGCTTAGACTACAATCGTGATTTCTCTCCTCGCCCTATCCAGCGCCAAGCATTTATTGCCCAACTCGCCTTAGCCGTTGAACTGCAAATGCCCGTGCTGATGCACGAACGCGATGCCCACCAAGACTTTATTGCTATCCTGCGGGAATATCGCCCACAGCTTAGTGGCGCGCTTTTGCATTGTTTCACTGGCACTCACACCCAAATGGAAGCCTATATCGACCTCGATTTGCATTTAGGCATTACAGGCTGGGTTTGCGATGAAAGACGTGGCCAAGAATTGGCGCAACTCGTGCCATTTATTCCGCAGAACCGCATTTTAATCGAAACAGATAGCCCGTACTTATTGCCTCGCAGCATGCGGCCTAAGCCTAAATCGAGTAAGAACAAGCCCGAATATCTCCCCTACATCGCGAGTTATATTGCAAACTTGCGCGGTGAAAATGCTGATGAGTTTGCAGCGCGTTGCTACCAGAATAGCGTAGCTTTTTTTAATTTGGACCGAGTCCATGCTTAAACGAAACTCGTCACTCATACTCTTGCTGTGGCTATGGATGTGTTCAACACCTTCATTCGCAACCCTATTAAGCATTGATGAATCAACGGCAACACCGTTAAACCTTACGCCTTGGTTGATGGTGAGCCACCCCACTTCGGCGAAGGAATTTACCGAGATCCAAGCCTTGCCAAAAACGGATTGGCATAACTTCACCAATAAAGACATTCAAAAACTCAGCGGCCATGATTTTTGGCTGAGTTTCAGCTTAACCAGCCCAGACGAAACACTTTCACGCATTTTAGCGTTAGATAACCCCTTGTTAGACAAAGTGACTATCTACCATTTAGTCAATAATAAGCTCGCTAATACTGTGCTTATGGGCGACACCTTTCTCTATAACGAACGGCCATTTTTGAGCAATATCTTCCTGTATCCTTTTAAGCTCAACATGGATGATACCCATACTTTTTATTTGCATATTCAGACCGAAGGCAGCGCTGCGGTATCGTTGAATCTCTGGTCATCTAACGACTTAGCCCAGATTGCTGAATCAACCGCCGTCGAACATGGTTTCCAACTCGGCGTACTGGCCGCGATTGGTATCTTTAGCCTCTTTATTGCCATTGCATCGGGCTCATTCAGTTACAGCTATTATTCCGGCTACGTGCTGAGCATGACCTTACTCGTCGCTACCATCAACGGTTTTGCCTTTCGATTTCTCTGGCCCAATTGGCCGATATTACAGCAAGTTATGGTGCCATTTTTACTGCCAATCGTTATGGCGTTTGCGCTGATGTTTACCGAAAAAATATTACAGCTCAAATATTTAAACCGCCGCATGCTGCTGACTTGTCGCTATAGCGCTGTGTATATCCTATGTATTGGACTCGCCACGCCTTTTATCCAATATGGAACGGCGCTCTATATCGAGATCATTTCCGTTGCAGTGCTCAGCCTGGTACTGATGGTCTTTGCCATTACTCAGGCTATCAATGGCCATAAACTCGCACGTATGTACACTATTGGCTGGGTGAGTATGCTGACAGGAGCTTGCATCAGTAGCTTGTTGTACCTCAGCGTGATTGACCTCAATTTAAAACCGCAAACGCCTGTGATGCTTGGGCTGACTTTTGAAATTATCTTCATGTCTCTGGTGCTCGCCATCCGCTATAACGATGAGCGCAAAGCTAAACTACGTATCCAGCAAGAAGCCTTAAAGCAAGCACAGAAAATTCGTAGTGCACGGGAAGAAGCCCTAAAAGCGGAAGCCGAGAGCAATGAGAAACTCGAGCAAATGGTGCAAGAGCGCACCTTAGAACTTGAAATCACCCTCAGAGAATTGCATGAGGTGAACCAAAAGCTCACCGAACAAAGCACTATTGACAGTTTAACTGGGGTTAAAAACCGCAGTGCTTTCGATAAACGTTTGATTGCTGAAAGCCGGATCAGCCGCAGGCAAGAAACACCCATAGCCCTGTTGATGCTCGATATCGATCGCTTCAAGCTGATCAACGATAGATTTGGCCATCTTGCAGGCGATGAAGCCTTACGAACCATAGCCCAAACATTACAGCAACATTTAAAGCGGCCAACAGATCTCGTATCACGTTATGGAGGCGAGGAGTTTGCTATCATCCTGCCTAATACAGCAGAAGATGGTGCACTCCAAGTCGCTGAAACGATAAGAGACGCAGTTTCCTCTCTCCATTTCGAATGGGAAGGTGAAGTGATACCTTTGACTATCAGTATTGGGGTCAGTGCCGATATCGTCACTAACGATCAACACAGCACCAAATTATTAGAACAAGCGGATAAAGCCCTCTACCAAGCCAAAAATAGTGGACGTAATCAAGTCAGCTTGTATTCATCCGTTCCAAGTAAGACCAGTACCTAATTAGGAGTCAAATTTGAATATCATTACCAGTGCCTTCCCTCAGCGCAGAATGCGCCGCATGCGTAAACATGATTTTAGCCGTAGTCTCATGGCTGAAAATCAGCTGACGGTCAACGACCTGATTTATCCTATGTTTGTTCTAGAAGGCAGCAATCGCAGTGAAAAGATCGCCTCTATGCCAGGTATTGAACGTTACTCAATAGACCTCCTACTAAAAGAAGCAGAAGAATCGGTTGAGTTAGGCATCCCATTAATTGCGCTCTTCCCTGTGACGCCTGCAGAGAAAAAGACCTTAATGGCAGAAGAAGCTTATAATGCCGATGCCTTAGTGCAACGTGCTGTACGCGAGCTCAAAAATGCCTTTCCTCAACTTGGCATCATGACAGACGTAGCACTAGACCCCTTCACTACTCACGGTCAAGACGGCATCATAGATGAGACAGGCTACATTCTTAATGACATCACCACCGAGATTTTAGTGAAGCAAGCATTGTCACACGCTGAAGCCGGTGCAGACATAGTTGCACCGTCAGACATGATGGATGGCCGCATAGGCGCTATTCGCCAAGCCTTAGAAGCTGCAGGCCACGTAAACACCCAAATCATGGCTTACTCAGCAAAATACTCTTCAAGCTACTACGGCCCGTTTCGTGACGCAGTAGGCTCAGCAGGCAATCTCAAAGGCGGCAATAAACACAGCTACCAGATGGATCCTGCAAACAGTGACGAAGCTCTGCATGAAGTCGCACTTGATATTCAAGAAGGTGCTGACATGGTCATGGTTAAGCCAGGCATGCCGTATTTAGATATAGTGCATCGCGTTAAAACTGAACTTGCAGTGCCAACATTCGCCTATCAAGTCAGTGGTGAATACGCCATGCACATGGCCGCCATCCAAAATGGTTGGTTAGCCGAAAAAGCCATCGTCATGGAATCTCTACTTTGCTTTAAACGCGCAGGCGCAGACGGCATCTTAACTTACTTCGCTAAACGTGCCGCCCAGTGGCTTAAAGAAGCTTAGACCTCGCGATAGCTGTGAATCAATTGAAGAAAGCAGCCTTATGGCTGCTTTTTTGTATCTAGCCGGTGATAACTATCGAGACTAAATCAGCACATTTGGAGTTATGGAGAGAGTAACCGGAGACAAACCTATACCAACTTAATGAATTAACTGGTCAGAACATTTCACTGGCTAGTACGCAACTCTATCACTCTTACTTTCCTCTCATTCCATACGATAGAACACTGCTCGACAATGTCGCCATAGCCACTAACACGACGATTGGCCAACACATTTTGACCCAGCCATTGCCATACCGGCTCCATCGGATTCAACTCCGGTGCATAATACCATTCCGCATT
>NZ_JAUOER010000030.1:0-70036 GCF_031932025.1 Shewanella sp. SP2S2-4 | reverse complement strand
GGGGCGTTCATAATTTTGAACGCTATATATGGTGTTGATTATAAATAATTATTTTCCTTACTTTCTCAGAGGCTCAAAAAATAGGTGTGCTCGGATATACCAACTTCACTAGATCGATTTTGTGATCCTTTGATCTTTGCTTTATGCGCCAATGTTATATCTCCATTTTTACTTCGCAGGATGAGATCGTGGCGATATAAGCGGAGCAAAGAGGGCT
The DNA here is from genome assembly GCF_031932025.1 of Shewanella sp. SP2S2-4. Classification (NCBI taxonomy): domain Bacteria; kingdom Pseudomonadati; phylum Pseudomonadota; class Gammaproteobacteria; order Alteromonadales; family Shewanellaceae; genus Shewanella; species Shewanella sp. SP2S2-4. The sequence goes on along the minus strand of NZ_JAUOER010000030.1, from coordinate 69,819 downwards.
AAACCACCTTCTTAGGAAGGTGGTTTATTTCAATTTAGCTTATTTTTTAAAGAATGCTTCGTTTGTACCGTATGGGCCTAGGTTAAGATCACGTTTACGAATGGCATCAACACGATCAAAGGCTTCTTCAGCCACTCTCAAGTTTTTCACATCTTTGCGCCAATAGTATTTAAAACCATCAAAATGAGCATTATTCGGATACCAGTAGAACACGCCTAAACCCTCTTTGTTTAAAATTGGCGTGTTGTGGATATGAGCCCCAGGTATGTAGAAGTATTGACCTTTAGCTAGGGTTTCGAATTTATTGTTTGCTAATGTTTTACTTGTGCCATTTACGACGTAATAACACTCAGGTTGGCCATGAAAGTGCGGCTCATGATCTGACTTGCCACCATTAGTAATACCGATAACAACTGGGCTGTCAGACAATTCTTTCCAAATATAGCCAACGGGAGAGTTTTTAGGGTCGCAGTTTTTTGCTTCTAGGACATTGCCATTATCATCCAAGGTTTTACAGAAACGTTGATCCGCGGCGATGCTATCGTTGGGTTTAATGGTATTAAAATCGATTTTGCCTGCTTCCCAATCAGCAATATAAGCTTCAATTTCTGGGTTTCGACATTGCTCAGGCATAGTATCTTGTGGGACATAAGGAGTACTGTCCGCTGGCACCGGGGTCATTTGTTGGTATGGAAGTTGTGCATGGTTACATTGTGGGCCTTGCGCCATAGCTGCCGTTGATGCCAATGCGGCGATTCCAAAAAGCATTTTTAATTTCATCATTATCTATCCTATTGTCTTAATTTTTAAAATGGCGGTATTGTGTTGGTATTATTGTTCTGTCACTAACAATAAAGAGATTGGTCTACCGCAAAGGTGAAATGGATCACGTCATGTTTTCAGTGGCAAACTTATTCGTGACTCTGCTCGCGAATAATCTTATCTGCGACCCTAGCATTAGAAATGGAATTGCAGACTGACTTGTGCATAGTTGGAGGCTCCCTGAGTTGTCCTTGGCTGGGATACTGTGGGCACAAGAGAAGTGATATTGTCTTGCATTTGATAACGACCTATTTCAGCGCCTAAAGTGAGTGATTGGGTTAAATTGGTGAATAAGTTAACCCCAAAATGACTGCGATCTGTTTGTTCTACTTTTGTGGATGTGTGCCCATAAAAGATACTTGAACGTGTGTGTTGGGTCCAAAAGTGCCTATAGGCGAACATGACGGATAAAGAATTTTCTAATTGCCCATCTGTGATATCTCTAGCTGCATCGGTTCCTACATAGCGCCCTAAATGACCATAGTGCAATTGAATACGAAGATCATCTTTCCCTATGGAATGTATTTTTGCCGCTATTGATGTACCACCACCCCATTGGGCTGTATCGGCGGAGTCTAAATATCTTAGTAAACCTGATATCGACACATTACCCCAGTCACCCGATTGGTTGTAACGAACGATCATGTCCGGCAGATAATCATGGTTGGTATCAATCCAAAGTGGTTCTGTTGACGTGAGTGCTGTGGCGAATTTAGTTTGTTGACTTGCTTGTTCTGGTGCTTGAGTTCCGTAGGTGTAGGGGTTTTCTAGGGCAAACTGCCAATGGGCTGTGTCATAACGTACCAGCGCTTGCCTGATCATGGCTTGACCAACTAATGGCCCGCCTAAATCGGCCGTTTCAGCAAAGGTGCTGGTATTGACTAAGGTGGACCAAGTTTGCCCAGCCGTTACGCCTTGGTAGGATATAAATGCGTGCCTTAGGCGGGGGCTGTAGGAATTGGAGATGATCGGATTCCCCTGCGCCGAGCCAACAAAGTCGATTTCAGCAAAGGCTTGAACTTCATTTGAGGTGATGGTCATATTTACGCGACTTTCTTGCGCACTGAATTGAGTACGTTTAGTGTTATCCGCGAAAGAACCTCCACCTGTCCAACTGTCTTGAAACTTCAGATTACCTTCAACATAACGTGCGTTTGCCTTAATAAATCCCCCCATTTGTAACTCTGTTCCATAGAGTGGTGAAAACGGAATAAAAAATAGGGATAAGGCGAGTAAAGTGTGTTGCTTCATGGTTGGCTAAATCACATTGAAAAATAAAAAATGCCCTAATAAATAGGGCATAAAAAGAACGGTCGATCAAAACGGCAGGAACGTCCTGATCGACTTGATTATTACAAACAAGAGTTAGAATAGAGAGTTAGAAATAATAGCCAAAGTTGATGTTAATGCGTTTATCCCAATCATTACCGACTTCCGGTAATCCAACATGGTCGTTATTGGCGGTAGAGAAGGTCATATTTTTACCCATAACAAAGTCGATCATTGTGTAGGTAGGGCCTGCAGAAATCGCCATACCAGTGACGTTTTGCATACTGTTATCGTAGCTATCATCATCAACATCTGGCGTCATTAAACCAAAGTCGTTGTAGAACTTAATGCTACCCCAATCTGTGTTTACGGTTTTGGCAATGTTGATGTTATAGGCTTGGCCCTTAGAGGCAATTTCATACTGCCAGCTCACTACTGACACGCCAATTTTATTGGAGTCGATAGCATCTGCAGCATCATATTCATATTGCATGGCTTGCATTTGTAAATTCCAGCCTTTGTAGCTGCTGTCTAAATGCAATGCTACTGCATAGCGATCGCCATTGTTGCCCGTCTCACTGTTGTAGATTTGGCCATACTGCACAGAGCCACCAAAGGTAGTCGAGCCGCCTTCGTATTCTGTTGTATAAGTTTGGCGCACGTTTAACTGGTTAGTTTCTTCATTGTGATACTCAGTGCCATTGATGGTACCGGTATACAAATCGGTCGAATAACGCTTATTCTCGGTCGCACCATATTCAGCATTTTTGTAAAAGGCTAAATCAGTATGCCAGCCATTTTTTTCGTAGGTGGCTTTAAGACCGATATCATGATCATCCTCAAAACCTAAGTAGTAAGGTAGACCAAACCACCAACTGTTAGAAATAAACTCGCGATTACCAAAGGGTACCTTGTTGATACCAAATTGCAGTTGCCAGTCTGGATCAATGTTGTAGTAACCATAACCGTACTTGATATAGTTAGTGCCTGAAGTAAAACGGTATTCTGCGGCTAAACCGAAGTTGCCTTTTTTACCATCAAATTTAATTGCGGCCATATCAAAATTAAAATCGCCGCCTTTGTCTTTTGAGGCTTTGTCATAATCTTTATAACCATAGTTAACACGCACTGCACCGCCAACGTTAATACCATCTTCTTGTTGTTCTGCAGCAAAAGCGGCTGAACTCGACATGGCCATTGCAGTTGCAACCATGGACAGCATAAACCGAGTGGATTGTTTCATCATCGTTACCTTTTATTTTAGTATTTGAATTTTAATAATTAATTTACATTTCTTTGAACCAAGTACGGTGGCATTCAGCACAAACTGGGGCCTTTTTTTCGTGTTCAGCGTGGCAGGCTAAGCAGCTTGCACCTTCGTTGTAGTGCAACGATTTGTGCGGATGAGCTTCTGGGATCGGTAGCTTTTTCTCGTCAACGGGGATACTGGTTATGTCACCGTGACATTCAACGCACGCAGCGTCGGTAGCATTTTGCTTACCTGAACCTTGGTGACAGCTTTTACAGCCTTCTTGATAGAGAGACTCATGATTTACTCGGCCTTGAGTGCTGCCTTTCATTTTGACCAGCTCTCCGGCGTTTACATTGCCAGCAAATACGAATCCAATAAGGAGTGTGAGTAGTAATTTATTCATAATATTTAAGCCTGCATGTCAGATTTGATGGTTTCAGATACGATAATTCCCATCGTCAAGCACTCTAGGCATGCCGTTGAACTTAAACGTGTTCCACCATGTGTACCACCGGTCGCTTCACCAACTGCATACAGTTTCTTAATTGTCGTTAACGATTGACTGTGCATAACACGGGCACCTAAATCGGTTTTTAATCCTCCCATGCAGTAATGCACTTTTGGCCAGATCCGCGAGACAATAAAGGGAGGTTTCAGCTGTACAGCCGTATCCATCATGCGGCCAAAGAGTGGATCAACACCTTTAGGTACTTGTTGGTTGTACTCAGTAACGGTTTGTTTTAACTCATTTAGTGGGATATTAAACTGCTTAGCTAATTGCTCTAGGCTATCGACTTTCCAGGCAATTTGGTCACGCACGGCACGGGTGACGCGTTCATCGCCAACATGGTCATCATGATTAAAAAACACGACAGGATAAGCGGGGGAACCATCTGCATTACGGTTTTTCATTATGGCGTCAGAGCAGGTTTTTCTGTCGGCACGTTCATTCATAAACCGTTTACCATCAAGAACATTGACGGAAATGCCCTTATGGAAACCAATCGACAGTAACGCATTTGACCAACCGAAGCCGCCTTCATCAGGCGAACCCCAGTGGCCAGTTTGAATAAAGCTCATATGTATAGGCAGTGCACCGTGTGCCATGGCTGTAAGAGTGACTTCTCCAGTCGCTCCTAGCGCATTGGTGCAATCAAGTGTCTTATCAAGCGATGGATCAACCAGCTCACGCAGTTTTAAATTTCGAGAAAAACCACCGTGGGCAAGGATAACGGCCTTGTTAGCTTTGATATAGATTGTTTTGCCGGTTTTGAGATCGGGGAAACGATAATTTTGGCGAACTTTGAGGCCGATAATTTCCTGACCATCCATTATGAAATCTTCAACATAGTGTTGAAGACGATATTCAACTCCTTCTTTTTTACCCACTTCATAAAGTTTAGTGGTGATATCGCCGCCTACACCGTGTTGGGTACGAATCGCTCGTGCTTTATTATGTCCACCCACTTGCTGGTTAAATCCTTCGCGAAACTTTACCCCTGCATTAATACACAGGTCATAGGCATCCAGTGCGCGATTAGCCATTTGGCGCAACATGTCAGTATTTTGCATACCGCGGCCAGAAATGATCTGATCTTTAACCAGTTCCTCTGGCGAATCATCTTGAATGCCTTGGGCTAATTGGATTGGGTTTTTGGGAATGGCTAGCCAACCGCCATTAATCGCAGAGTTACCGCCAATGACTTGCATTTTCTCCAGTACAAGTACGGAACCAAGACCTTGGCGTTTAGAATTGAGTGAAGCAGATAAACCCGCGAAACCTGAACCCACGACGATAACATCGCGTGTTTCATCCCATTTTATGTTTGATGCGCACTCGTTAGCTGATGCTGCACTTGGCAGTGCGGCTGCAATACCGCCAATAGCTGCACCTGCACCCAGTTTTAAAAAGTTTCTTCTATTATGCATGTTGTTCACCCTCTACTTCAGTATGCAAGCAAGATAGAGGCTATGGGGCAGGCTAAAGGTGAACTAAGTCACGGCTTTTTTGGAGTGGCAAACTTATTCGTGAGTTATGTCTAGAATAATCTTTTTTGAAAATGAATGTTTTTTGCAACAAAAATGTAAGTGAAGGGATTTTAATCTATGAAAAAAACTTGTTGTTGCAATGTATGCTTGAGGTAACTCACAAAGAACATAAATAAAATGCTCACTTGCGTGAGCTTTATCCCGATTAGTCATCCTTACCCTATAACAGGCATAAGTTAACAACGCATAATTCACGCTTACTTAGCGTTTTATTTGGGTTTAGTGCATGAAATGTCCTTCTGACACACTATCTATTTTAAGGTGCAATCAAATACTGGATGCAGCTGAGCTGTTGATTGAGTCGCAAGGCATCGTCTCTTTTAAGTTTTCTCAACTGGCCAAAGAAGTCGGTTGTTCTACTGGCACCTTGTACAAATTTTTTGAACGTAAGGAAGACGTTTTAGTTTGTCTGTTCCTAAGAAGTGCAACCTCTAATCACTTGCCAATTTTTATTAATAAAAATCCTGAATTAACGGCTAAAGAACGAGTATTGTTGCCAATTCTATTTACCTTTGAAACGATAAAACGCAGCAAAAGCTTTGCAACATTACGTTCTGTTTCTGTTAATACCATGGTATGGCAACTTGCTAGTGATGAAAAAGTCGAACGCTTTAAAAAGCGCATTAATGCGTTCTGGGGCTGGTTTACTGACTCGCTCAATCTAGCAGTAGAAAAAGGGGAATTAGAGGCGACACCATTACAGGTAAAGGAGTTAGTACAGGGCATCACCTTTTATTTAACCGGGGCGTTAACTCAATTTGAGAGCCAGCTTATCGCGCCAGAATACCTTTCTAATCGTCGCGAAACCTGTTACCGACATTTGGCTAAATTGATGGGGCAATATAAGTGGAAAATGCCCTTAACCCCAGAATTATATGATTCTTTAGAGGCCAGAACGATTAAGTTCTTCGACCAACATTATCGTGATCATATGAGTTGCGCTGCATGTAGTGCGCTGTCTTGTACAAATGGTGTTGGGGGTAACGGTGATTGAAATCAACAAAGCTCTGTTTCAGTAGGTTTTATACTTGTGCCCAAATTCAACTCAGAAGAATGGTTTCTTTTACGGATAATTTATCAAACTAGTGTGTTGCGGCTCTTCATAGCAATCTAATTTTTGATCAAACTTTATTATGCTTCTAGATAAAGTCGGAGCGACGTTGGCCTGAATAAAGTCATCAGGCTAGGTATGCCTGCAAATAATTCGTTCACTGTTCATATTTTCAGCATGAAATATTCGTTTAAAAAAATAGATTAGATTTGCTTGTGCTAAAAATAGTGCAAATTGTACGGTCAAATACAGTGTAAGCTATTGAATGCACAGGCTGCACATTTCGCATTTGCATGTAAATGCACATAAATTATTAGGGTAATTAAAACGTGCAAAATTACATGATTTATGTTTAAATTTAGCAGGTTATGATTAAACGGTTCACTGTCATGGGGTGTCAGGGGTCGGAGGTTCGAATCCTCTCATACCGACCAAATTAAATACTTAATTGTTAGTCTGTTTTAATTATTAAGATAAGTGACAGTTAAGTAAAAACAAAACCCCGTGGTAGCATTGCTATACGGGGTTTTGTTTTTTATATCTTTTTTGTGGTCATGAGGACTAACGATAATCGTTTAAGCTCGAGTGGTCGACTTCATGGGTACCGCTAAGACAAAAATCCTCAACGTGAAATGACACGTTAAACACCGATATTTGCATTCGCCATTTAGCATTTAAGACATTATTGAGTAGGACATTTACCTATGCGCGCGTTTGTTTTAAGAGCAAGATCAGCACCTACTGACAGTCAGTTGTTTTTGGCTTCTGTCGGCCAAGAGGCGCACACCGAGATTTTGGCTCATACCCTAATGAACACTATCTTTGTGGCTCAGTCCCATCGAAACGATGTTGTCGTTTATCTAGTGTTAGAAAGTACCCATGATTTTTCCCGCACTATTTGCTTTGATACCCGAAATATTTGCCATATTGGCGGTTTTCACGAACAAGCTTTGCTGACGAAAATTGCCAAGGCCTTAGATATTTCTCGGGGCATGACGAAAGAGCAAACTCGCGCTGTGGATGAGGGCATTACTGTGAGCACCATCAGTTTTGAAAAGCTGGTGCAGGACCTCGCGGTGGATTATCAATTGTTTATGATGGATAAGAAGGGCACTTCTATCCGTGAGCAGGAGTTTGTGGGGAATCCGTGCTTTTTGCTGACCGATCATATTCCTATGCCGAAGAAAAGTTTTAATACCTTGAAACGACTTGGTGCGCAAAAGATCAGCCTTGGGCCTAAGATGCTGTTTGCTTCCCAGTGCGTGGTATTGATCCATAATGAATTGGATATCAATCAGTAGCCGCTGAGCCTGATGTCTCGCCGCTAACTATGACGACTCTTGTGTTACAGCTCGTGTAAAGCCCCATTTTAAAATGGGGCTTTTTTGTTTTTTAGCTACAGGTAACACCTTGGCATCGCGTTTTTAATGAGTTGCTTTAAATTGCGACAGTGAAAGTGACACTGGCTTGGGTTTTATAAGGACTTTATCCGTACAAGGAGGAGAGTAATAAAAGGCTTTTATATCTTCCCCTTTAAAAACGCGATCGCTTTTTGGGCTCTGCGTGACAAGGGCCATTCCGCGCGGTGGATAAGCCAAATGGTGTCTACAACTTGGCTGCCACATTCCACAACATAGATATCTTGTTGTCGTTCAAAGGCTTTGCGGGCGTATTGCGGTATAACTGTAAATCCTAGTCCTTTCGCGACAGGTTCGAGGATCAGGCTGATTTGGTTGGTAAATCCCCTACAGGGAATGTCTTGAATACCGGGATTACTTGGATATTTTCGGCTAAGTAACCGGGTTGCCATGGCCTCGCCATCGGGATGGGAGATAAACCCTAGCCGTTGTAAATCAACCCATTCATTTTGTTTGTGGCACGCAGGTACGACGAGCTCAAGCGGCTCTTCGGTGAAATGCGTACTGTGAATGCGAGGATCGGAAGGTTTTAAGGTCACCATGCCGATTTCATGTTCATTGGCTAATACCGAGGCGACTATTTCACAGTCAGGGGCAAAACGGTGGCGAATGTTTAATGCCGGAAAGGCTTGTTGAAGTTCGATTAACAGCGGAAAGAGTGTTAAACCAATGCTTCCCGGAGTGATAAGGCTAATGTCGCCGACCTCAGCATCATCATGGATCAGTTTCTGCTGTAAGCGTTTTTGCGCGCATTCGACGTCTTTAACGTAGGTCAGCAGGTTTTCGCCAATCGGAGTGATTTCAAGTTGACGGGGGCGGCGTAAAAACAGTGTGCCGTATTCCTCTTCTAAACGACTGATATGTTGGCTCACGGCCGCTTGGGTGATACCAATGGCTTCGGCGGTTCGGGTGAAGTTACCTTTCTCGACCAGAACAGCAAAGGTGTGTAACCACTGTGGATTTATCATAAGCAAACTTTATCAACTCTATAATCTGTACATGCTTTTAATTATGACACGATAAGGCTAGTCTGTCGTCATTCAGTATTCCATTCCTTTTTGATTCTATTTGACACAGGAAACACCCATGGCCGATCTATTTTCATCCTTCAAACTTAAAGATATTACCCTCAAAAATCGCATTGCCGTTGCGCCCATGTGCCAATATCAAGCCACGGACGGACTCATCAACGACTGGCATCAGGTGCATTACTCTAGCCTTGCCCGTGGCGGAGCGGGTCTTGTTGTGGTTGAAGCCACTGCGGTTTCTCCTGAAGGACGTATTACCCCAAAATGCCTCGGACTGTGGAATGAAGAGCAAGCCCAAGGCCTAGCTAAGGTAGCCAGCGCGATTAAAAATGCCGGCGCAGTGGCGGGGATTCAAATTGGTCATGCGGGCCGTAAAGCGAGTGCCAATATCCCGTGGGAAGGTGATGATCATATTCCCAATGGTGAAGGACAAGGCTGGCGACCAATTGCGCCGTCTGCTGTTGCTTTCGGTGCAAACTTAGCTAAAGTACCAACTGCTATGACGATTGAGGACATTGAGCGCATTAAAGCAGACTTTGTGGCGGCGGCAAAACGGGCCTTAGCCGCAGGATTTGAATGGTTAGAGCTGCATTTCGCCCACGGTTATTTAGCCCAAAGTTTCTTCTCAACCTATGCCAATGAACGCACCGACCAATATGGTGGTAATGCCGAAGGGCGTGGACGTTTTTTGTTAGAAACCATTGCCGCAGTCAGAGACGTTTGGCCACAGCATTTACCCTTAACGGCGCGATTTGGTGTGATTGAATTCGACCATAAAGATGAAGAAACGCTAACTGAATCAATCGCCTTGGTGATGCAATTTAAACAAGCTGGGCTCGATATGTTAAACGTCAGCATTTGTTTCTCGACCCCAACGGCAAATATTCCATGGAGCCCGGCATTCTTGGCGCCTATTGCTGCGCGGGTTCGCCAAGAAGTAGGTTTCCCTGTTGCGACGTCGTGGGGCATGGATAATCCACACCATGCCAATGCGGCTATTGAAGATGAACAAATGGATTTAGTGATGATAGGTAAAGCCTTTTTAGCGAATCCACATTGGCCATATCAAGCGGCGCAAACCTTAAAGATAGCGCGCCCATCTTGGGTATTACCCGCATCTTACGCCCATTGGTTAGAGCGTTACGCCACGGTTAAAGCCGATTGATTTTGAGCTGACGTGATTGCGAGCTGACATGATTGTGAACTGGCTGCATTGCGAGTTAACTTGAGAGTGAGCTGAGTTAGTTATCGTACTGGCTTGATTTTGTACAAGGTAAAGCAGGCCTCAAGATTCAGCACAAGTCTTAAAAGCCGTTATCCATGGATAGCGGCTTTTTGCTTTGTGAATACACCATATTTAGGTTGCAGGCACCGCGCGGCTGTAGCTTATATCAGACTCAGACTCAGACTCAGACTCAGACTCAGACTCAGACTTAGACTTAGATACTGTACTCTGATATTAATCTCTTATAGTGAGCTTTGAGCTGGGATTAGTGCGGTATTGAGAACTAGACTCTGACTTTTAGGCACTCATCCTGCCGTGTAGGGAATAAAAAAGCCCCAATCCGCAGGGAGTGGGGCTTCTTCAAGCAGAGGATGAAGATTAGTGATTATAGAAACGTCGACCTTCGCGCATCACTTCAATCAACTCAGGCGCACTCATTTTCTTATTGAGCCTATGTTCATAGTTTTCATCGTAAATACGGTATTTGCCGTGGCGGTCAATCACTGTCACTTCCGCTTCTTGATAGATTGCAAAAATACGGCTATCACCTATGTAGATCCACGTTTCTTTACTCGGTTGCAATAAGCTGCGGCCAGCGCTGTAATCTGTGGTGTTATTGGTGCAGCCGAGCACGTGGGTCATCAAAGTCGGCGCTATGCCGTAATGGCTGGTGCGGTATTTGACCTTAGACGCGCCCGTATTAGGCCAGTGGATCACTAAGGGCACTTTGACACTCTGTGGTGACAGGTTGCGATTCGCTTCGTCACTGTTACTGGTGAACATCTTGCCATTTACCCCAGTGATAATCACTAAAGTGTCGTTGGGCACATTGGCCAGCATTGCCTTAAGTTGTTGATCGACAAAATACAGTGATTGGCGATATTGATTAAACAGTACCTTTTGCGCTGGCATAAGGTCGGGATTGGCTTTCACGGTTTCAATGCCAAGGAAACCCACAGGAGTATCGAAATTTTCCGGCGCTTTTAAATTAACGAGCGCAAACCAAGGTTTATTTTGGATGCTGTGCCACTCGTTAAAACTGGCCACTGTGTGCAAGTCGGCATCGGCGCTGCCATTGGTTTCTTTAGCTATCACAGGATTGAAGTCATTAAACATTGCCTGTGACGAACGCAAATTAAGATTGGTTTCTGGCAGGAACAATCCCAGTTCATAACCCGCTTGCTGGAAGCTTCGGGTCATTAGCGGACTGGTGCTATTAAAAATTCGCGCATCGCCATAACTGCCTTGCAGGCCGTAGAGTAGCGAAAACATGCCGGTTCTAAATTGATTGCCGCCGCTGAAATGCTGGGTAAAAGACTGGTTACTTTCAGTGTATTGCTGCAAGAATGGCATGCTTTTGCCATCGACCATATCGGCACGCAAACTATCGATGGTGATCATCAACACATTGATTTTAGTGTCAACTTGGCAGGTCAGTGGTTGCTCTGGATAATTGAGTACACTGGTATTGTGATTGACATCGTCACCTTGTGACGAGCCATCAATACCGTGACTTTCCATAAAGGAGCGCGCTGTCGCAGGGTATGATAAAGGATAAGTATCATCGAAACGGGTAATTTCAGTGATGTCGGCGGCATCGGCCCAAATGTGGATCAAGTGGCTGCTGACAAAACAGATACCCACTAAGGTGATGACTTTATTGCCTAAATTCAGCTTCTGGATCTTCTCTATTCGCTTCCACAAAAAGTTCGCTGCCGTAAGCTCAATAGCAATAATGGCGAGTGGCGTGACGATATAGGAAGTACCGTGGAGCAGGGCATTGAGATCCGCCCAGGCCAAATCGAAGGCGAAGGGGCTCAAGTGCATGCCGTAATCGGCGTAAACAATAGTATCGTACAATAAGATACAGAGACTTAGGGTCGCAATCACCGCCGCGACGCCTCTTAATATCTTCGAATAAGGCAATATCAAGGTCAGTGGGAACAGGCAGATCAAATAGGCGATAAAGGCGAGAAAGCTAAACTGACCAATAGTGCTGACGCTTAGATAAACCCAGCCATACCAAGTTTCTGGATAACCCACGCTGCCAAGATATCGGCTGCCGACTATCATGGCTAATAGGCCATTGAAGAAGGCGAACCAATGTCCCCAGTTGATGAGCCGGGAAACCCGATCGCGGCTCATTTGCTTTTTTCGCTCGACCATAGTGATCCGCTTATTCCTAAAAGACCTTGTATCTTATATTCTTTTGACGATTATTACCCAGTTAACTTACTGGGATTTAACCGATTGTGCGAGTGCTTTTGCAAATTGTTCGGCCACGGCTTGGCGCGATTCGCTTGGCACTTTACGTTCTAGCAGGTTTGTCACGCAGTTACCCAATGCCATCAGGCTCAGGTCAGTCGGTGCTTTATGCTTTTCTAACACAGCCAATATTTCGGCGATTAATGATTCAACTTGGGTGTTTGAGTATTTCGATTGGATTGCCATAATCAAAAAATGTTTCACTTTGGAATGGATTAGCGGCATATAATAGCGGATTTATCCCAGTATCACTATCAGGGCTTATGAGTATTAACATCGAACACGCAATTATTCACGAGATTTCTCAGGACAGTCAGGGGCAATTACGCTGCCGTTTGCGTCCTCAACCTCTGCTGAACGGTCAGGCGGTCGAGGTGATGCTCGACGAGTTGCATCAAACTTATACGGGAAAGGCCGGTAAAGGTTTTGGCTATTTTGGTATCCATGGCGACGACGGTGAGGCCAATCCTGCTTTTGCCAATGCGTTAACTCAATACCGTGGCGGCGATTTAGGGTTTGTGGAATTTTCTGGCCAAGCCAGTAAATTGCTGCAAGAAGAATTGTCGAAATACGATTTCAGCCAAGGCGGTTTTTTGCTGATGTCATGCTACACCAGCATCACCAGCGATTACCTGTTTGTTGCTTTATTAAGTGCTAAGTCATCGATGACTGTGCTAGACGATATGGAACTGTCGCAAAATAATCATTTGGATTTGAACAATATCCAACTGGCGGCGCGCATCGATTTAACCGAGTGGCAAGCCGATAAAGACTCGCGTAAATACATTTCCTTTATCCGCGGCCGTGCGGGACGCAAAGTTGCCGACTTTTTCCTCGACTTTATGGGCTGCGTCGAAGGCGTTAACACTAAGGCGCAAAACAAAACCTTAATGAATGCGGTTGAAGATTTTGTTGCCAGCAGTGAGCTGACGAAAGACGAGCGTCAGCAGTGCCGTAATAAAGTGTTTGAATATTGCAGTGAGCGCTTCGATGAAGGCGCTGACATCGAGATCAAAGACTTGGCCGATGAGTTAGCCGACCAAGGTATGGACTCTTTCTACGATTTTGCCCGTGGCGGCAGTTATGATCTCGATGAAGAGTTTCCGGCCGACAAATCAACCCTGCGCCAATTGAAGAAGTTTTCAGGTACTGGCGGCGGCGTGACGTTAAGTTTTGATGGCGGCCACTTAGGTCAACGGGTGATTTACGATCCCATCTCGGACACGATTTTAATCAAAGGCGTGCCAGCTAACTTGAAAGATCAGCTCGATCGTCGTCTTAAAGGCGAATAGCACTTAATTAATCCATCGTTTTTTAAGCGAACGAATAACCCAAGGCCGAGAGTTTTTACTCTCGGCCTTTTTGCTAACTAAATCACCAAATCACTAAGTGTCGCGCTGACTCAGTTTCTAAGTGAGAACTTATTAGTCAGTGACTCGTTGCCTATGTTAATTATTGGAGCTAAATGGCACTGGACGTGGCGTATCTTTATTCGATGGTGGCAAAATAGGTAGCGTGATTTGCGGCTGATCGCCCGTTAAGGACTCAAGGAAGGCGACCATTTCTTTCACTTCTTGGTCAGAGAGTTTTTGCCCTAATTGAATGTCTGCCATGGTATTCACCGCTTCTTCTAAGGTCCAGACGCTGCCATCATGGAAGTAGGGGTAGGTGAGCTCAATATTGCGTAGTGTCGGCACTTTAAACACATATTTATCAGCGTCTTTACCAGTGACGCCCTTACGACCTTCTGCTGGGTTATTGGTGTGGAACGGTTTGATGAGTCCCATTTTCATATACATGGTTCCACCGACAGCGGGGCCGTTATGGCAACTCACGCAACCTTTATCCTTGAAGAGTTGGTAACCCGCTTTGGCATTTGCGCTGATGGCATCTTGCTTGCCCAGAAGATATTGATCGAAGGGGCTATTAGGGGTGACTAAGGTTTTTTCAAAGGTGGCAATTGCATCGGTTAAACGGTCAATTGTGACTTTGTCATCGCCATAGACCTTGGCGAAGTGCGCTCTGTAGGCTGGCATAGAGGCGATAGTTTCAGTTGCGAGTTTATGGGTAAAGCCCATCTCTTTCGGGTTGGCGATAGGGCCCGCGGCTTGCTCTTTCAAATCACTGGCACGACCATCCCAAAATTGAGCCAGCATAAAGTCGGCATTTAGCACTGTGGGGGAGTTAATTGGACCTTCCTGCCAATGGTGACCAATGGATGTGGGTAGAGCATCGACACCACCAGTGGATAAATTATGGCAAGAGTTACAAGAGATAAAGCCAGATTTAGACAGTCTGGGTTCGAAGAACAGCATTTTACCTAATTCAACTTTTTCAGGTTCAGTGATCTTGGCTGCTGTGATCACTTCGATGGGTTCTGCACTGATAGCATGGGCACTGGCTAACATACCTGCGATGAAAATGGCGATAGATGTAAGTTTGGTCATCTTATTTCTCCCTATATAACCTTGGTATTTGTATGGTTTAATTGGGATGCTAGCGGTTAATAAGGCTGAGTGATAATGCTTTGTTTCGATTGGGTCTATCGCTGTTGCGGATTAAGCTTTTGCGATCTAATTCTCTGTTTTTATTCTGTTATTTTGCTAGGTTGAACTGTGTTCCTGTTAAGGCTTTATCTGTTAATCGACAAGGTCGATGCATTGTTGCTTTCTGTCTAACGACATTTGATGGTTGCAATGAGTCGAATTGCTGGATTTTCGACTACCTGATATACACATCTGATACAAACATCTGAGACAAAATATTGAACCGAGTGGATTCATTTGTCGCGACAACAGACGGAATTGATTAGAATCTCTGTTCATGTTGAGTTGACTCGTGTTGAGTGCCTCAAGTTAGCACGCTCGGCCATCGCCAAGCGGTGCTATAAAATTACATAGGTGGACTGTTTTTCTGCCGAGGAGCGTTAATGCAATTGTTTGTCAAAGATTTAACTGTGATCGATTTTTCCTATTTGTGCCCAAAGCGCGGCATGGTGGGGGAGAGTTGGATTGTCGATGTTCTGCTTGAGGGCGGATTAGACGAGCAAAACATGGTGCTCGATTTTGCTAAAGTCAAACGTACGATCAAGCAGACCATAGATGCAGTGGCCGATCATCGTTTATTAGTGCCTACGGCCTGCAGCAGTGTGCGATGGCAACAGCAGGGCGATAGAGTGTGGATGGATTTTGATAGTCAGTTAGGTGAAATTCATTTGGCCTGTCCTTCCCAAGCCTTTGCCTTAGTGCCGACCGAAGAGATTGATATTCCCAGTGTGAATGCCTTTTTACAGAA
Source organism: Shewanella sp. SP2S2-4 (assembly GCF_031932025.1). Classification (NCBI taxonomy): domain Bacteria; kingdom Pseudomonadati; phylum Pseudomonadota; class Gammaproteobacteria; order Alteromonadales; family Shewanellaceae; genus Shewanella; species Shewanella sp. SP2S2-4. Next base: position 54,146 of record NZ_JAUOER010000030.1, on the reverse strand, counting down.
AGCGTTACGTGAAGCTTTACCTAAGAATGTCGAAGGGATCACGCTCACCTTGAGACATGAAATCCTCGATACGCCTTACTACCATTACAGCCATGGTTTACGTAAACACGATGGTAATTGTCAGCGTATCGCCCATGGACATCGTAGCCCTGTTCACGTTTATGAAAATGGCAGCCCAGCACCAAAGTGGGATGAGTATTGGACCAAGCGATGGCACGATATTTATTTGGGCAGTGAAGAGGATTTAGTTTCAGTTGACACTCTCAATCTTTCGTCGCAAACACGGATCACCGATAGCAGCCACTATGGTTTTCACTATCAAGCGCCCCAAGGGGATTTCCAATTGGCAATGCCAAAGGAATGCTGTGATTTAATTCCCCACGACACCACGGTTGAGTTGTTAGCCGATTATATTGCCACGACATTAGTCGCTAAAGTGCCTGGAAGTCAGTTTAAAGTGGTGGCGTTCGAAGGTGTAGGTAAAGGCGCGATTGTGTCTAAGGGATAAGCGCTAAGTTTGGGTAGCTAAGTTTAGGTAAATAGAGCCGAGTAAATATAAATTACTTGCTGAATGAGCCTCGGCAGATTGTCGGGGCTTTTTTGTGTCTTCATAACCTTAGATAAAGCGAGATTGCTATTGTATGCAATACATCATTAGGTATTTGCGCCGCTGTGGATCGATTTTTAGGGTGGGTTAGGTTAACGTGACGCATGGGGTTAATCGGTCAGAGTTTAGTGATTCAGTGTTAGCGATGAGTCAGTGGTGTGCTAGTGATGCGTTAGTGTCGTGCAGAACGCATTCAATGGGCATTGCCCTGAGTTGACCATCGATAAGATTTTTTGTGAAGATGTTTAGGGCTATGATGTTCGAGGCTAAGATGCCCGATAATAGAATATTAGGAACTCAGATTTTGGAAACTATTGGTTTGGGAAACGTTTCGGGAAGAAATAAGATGTTGGGAAATCGTTTAACGGCATGGTTAACCTTGGGCCTAGTGCTCATTGCGCCTCAGGTGCAAGCAGCGGTGAGTTTACAGGGTAAGTTAGAGCAAGGCGCATTAATGCGGGGTCAAGCGCCAGCGGGCACTCAGATTAGCTTAAATGGTGAAGCCATTAAGGTCACGCCTGACGGTCATTTTGCCTTTGGTTTTGATCGTGACGGAGAACTGAGTCAGCAGTTAACCTTGGTTTATCCCGATGGTTTGACTGAGGTCAAGCCTCTAACGTTAACCAAGCGTGAGTACAAGATTCAAAGTGTCAAGGGCATTAGTTCTAAGATCATGAAGCCCGATCCCGTCGCGCAGGAAAGAGCGGCGAAAGACACGGCGCAGGTAAAAGCGGCGCGGGCCACATTTAGCGAGCAAACGGCCTTTTTACAGGCGTTTATTTGGCCGCTGACTGGGCGTATTTCCGGGGTTTATGGTAGCCAACGTATTTATAATGATGTACCCGGTAATCCACACTTTGGTGTGGATGTGGCGGCGAAAACCGGCACTGTCGTGGTAGCGCCCGCCGATGGTGTGATAAGCCTTTCTGTTCCAGATATGTTTTATTCGGGTGGGACTATGGTGATCGACCATGGCTATGGCGTAAGTTCGAGCTTTTTGCACTTGAGTAAGCTGTACGTCAACGCGGGTGAAGCGGTTAAGCAAGGTCAAGCCGTGGCAGAGGTGGGCGCAACAGGTCGTGCTAATGGCCCGCATTTAGATTGGCGAGTGAACTGGTATCAAATGCGCCTCGATCCCACAACCATAGTGCCACCCATGGCAACAGTGCTAGCGAATGAGAAAGCCAGTAAAGCGGCTAAAAAGGGCTAGGTTCGATATCCAGCTCTGGCTCAATTAAATGGCGCTATGATGCGCCATTTTTTATGATTCTTATCGTTAGCACTCAACAAGTTGGATTCTTTATATTTGCTTTCACTGCCCGCTTGCAGGTAATGAGTTTCAACCGCTTAGCTCAAAAAGATTACTTCAATAATGGATGATCGGCAGGTAGCTGGCGGGTGATCCATAAAATCAGTTTGTGTTTCATGTTTGGCCCATCTTCTTTATCTTTGGCCAGTGGCTGGATTAAGTTGTCTGTGACCAATAAACGGTAAATACATTCCACTTTATCTTTGGGCGAGATGCCCTTGTCGAAGTCCGCATATCCGCGTTTTTTGGCATAGCCAATACCGATTTCCATGGCGAACTTCAATATTTGCGCTTCGTTCTTGTGTGGTTTCATTGGCGATCCTCTGTTTGCACATCGAATCCATCAAGTGGACTCGATAATGTACGTCTGATGGCATCTGCGAGTTATACGTCCTAAGTTACGCTAAATATGCTGTTTTCGAGATTTAATTTTGGCAATTTTTGACAAAACTACCAAAAAAAGGGCCTAAAGATGATCTGGATACTGAGTCTGAACACTGAACCTGATTGATATAGTCATCAACAGATTTGTTCGTTAAGACAAGTGCGGTAAGTGCCAATGGAAATCTAAGCTCAATGCTATCTTCTTGCAGATATTAAGCTCGCCTAAAATAGGCTGCCTACGTTTGCTCGCTGGCGATCACTGCTTTTATGCCATGGGGATGCACTTTAATGCACACATCATCGCGCTTAAAGGCAATCGTCGGATTGGCTAAACGCTCTTTATCCCCTTTGGGCGAGCTCATCTTAATTTTTATCCCAGCAAGGGATGCTAAGCTTTGTGAGATCAAGCCTTGTGAACTTAAGCCTTGTGAGCTTGACTGAACGGGCTCTGCAGTGTGATCTAATGGCAGTAAAGCGCTGAGTTTGGGATATAGTGCGAGTAAATCTTGGCTCAGGGTATCGCAATCTTTGGCTTTAGAATCAATGACTAGCTCTATGTGTTCCCAGCCTTCCTGCGGATAGACTTTGTCGCTGGGGTAGGGAAGTTCGACACAGGCAATGCTAAATTGCCCCAGCGTAATTGGGATATCCAGTTCGATAATCAGAATCGTACGACCATTGATGATATTGTCTGAAATGATCTTACCGACGCGGCTAAAGGCATAGCGCAGCGCATCGGCACTGGCGATGGAATTGACGCGCAGCGCGACATGATCGCAAACCAGTGCTTTATCCGCTAAGTCTAAGGTTTCAAGCAAGGCTAAAATTTGTGCTTCGAAGGCGGGCCAGCTTTGGGTTAATTGCTCATAGCTGATGTTTGTGCTCTGCGGCGTGGCAGCTTCATTGGATGATGACATATAGGCTCCAAGGCATGTGTATTGCCGTTAGTTTTTATCCTTTACACAAAATCACGGGGATAATACGGCTAACGATATGATGTAAATGGCTAAATAAAAACGCCCATTAAGCTGGGCGTGTTTGATGTTGTGACATTATCTATTCGGCGTGTTGCCATGGCTAAGTAGGCTTAGGTTACGGCCAAATTTCAATTGGCGTTCCTTCATCGACCACTTTCCACACTTCATCCATTTCGGCGTTGGTTATCGCGATACAACCGTCGGTCCAGTTGTATTGCTGGGCTTGTTCTGGCGGCAACGGCGACTTAGGGTTCTGACCGTGGATCATGATCATGCCTCCGGGTCTAATGCCTAAGGCTTTGGCTCTGAGTTTATCTTCTTCATTGGGATAGGAAATATGGATCGATTTATAATAGGCACTGTCGGGCTTTTTATAATCTAGGGTATAACGTCCCTGTGGTGTGCGTTGATCGCCTTCCTTTAATTTGTGTCCTGCGGGTAAGTCACCCATGGCAATGCGATATTGTTTGAGTATTTTGCCATCGCGCAATAAAGCCATACTGGATTCGGATTTTGTGATCACCACAAGATCCACTTTACCCATGCCTGAGGCATGTAATCCGGGTGAAACGAGTGCCGCGATAGTCACAGTGAGGGTGGTCAATGTGGAAAGTAGGGTGGCGCGCATGAATTCCTCGAAAATTAACACTAGTTGTTGGCTTTTTTCGGCATCATACCGCAATTTTATCTTGCTGTGAGTAGATAATTTTGAGCTGAATGCAATTGCATGGCAGACTCGTGGGATATTTATGATGTAATCCCAGAGTTACTCAGTTTGTTGCAAGGAAGTAAAAGCTTTTATGTCTGAAAACATTGAATCCGAAAGCCCACTAAAACGTCAATTACGCACCATTATTTTTGGCACTGATACTCCCGCTGGCCGCTATTTTGATATCGCCTTAATGGTGTGCATTGTGCTGAGTGTCGCTCTAGTGTTTCTCGATACGGTAGAAGTGTTTCATCGTGAATACGGGCAGATTATTCGCGTCTTGGAGTGGGTCTTTACGATTATATTCACCCTTGAATATGGCCTACGTTTGTATTGTGCGACTCATCCCGTGTTATATGCCCGCAGCTTTTATGGCATAGTCGATTTGTTATCTGTATTGCCAAGTTATCTGGCGTTACTGATCCCTGGTGCTAACTTTACCTTAGTCATCCGAATTCTCAGGTTATTCAGGATTTTCCGCGTACTCAAATTACTGCGTTATTTGAGTGAAGGGAATGTGTTGCTTAGAGCCATGATGCAGTCGAGTCGTAAGGTCTTTATATTTTTCTTCTCGGTCAGTTTGATCGTTATGGTGCTCAGTGCGGTAATGTATGTTGTTGAAGGGCCTGATAATGGTTTTAGTTCAATACCTAAATCTGTCTACTGGACAATTGTGACTATTACTACTGTCGGTTACGGTGATATCACCCCAAAAACGGGATTAGGTCAGGCGATTGCCGCTTTTACTATGTTGATTGGTTACTCAATTATCGCGATCCCAACTGGGATTTTAACCGCGGAAATCTCCCAAGAAGTGGGGCGCCATCGAGATTTACGCTCGTGCAATCAATGCCATAAAACCGGCCACGATCTTGATGCTATGTACTGTAGCCGCTGCGGATGCGAGTTAGATAGTCTAGATACCCCCGTTGAAAAAGGCGCTTAGTCATTGCGTTGGCGGACACTTATTATTTTTTGCAGGTAAAACACACGTATGACGCAAGCCAAGTTTGTTGATGGCCCCATATTACGCCACATCTTAGTGATGAGTTCGACCGCCGCGGTGGGGATTTCTGCCTTATTTGTGGTGGATTTACTGGATATCTTTTTCCTGAGTTTATTGGGGGAGCATGAGCTTGCGGCGGCTGTGGGGTATGCGGGCAGTATCTCCTTTTTCACTACGTCCATTGGGATAGGCTTATCAATTGCTTTAGGCGCCTTAGTGTCTCGCTCGATTGGCGCAAAAGATGTGGTGCTGGCAAAGCGGTTATTGCTCAATAGCGCAGTGGTGACAACGCTGATTAGCGTGCTGGTGGCCGGCGTGGTCACTACTTTCATCCCTGAGTTGGTTGCCTTAGTGGGCGCGAGTGGCCATACGGCTGAGCTCGCTGCCAGCTACTTGTATATCTTAGTGCCTTCCTTGCCTTTTATTTGTCTTGCGATGGCGCTCGGCGGGGCTTTGCGCGCCGTGGGTGATGCAAAGTTATCTATGATGTCGACCTTAGCGGGCGGCGGCGTTAATGCTGTACTCGACCCGATTTTTATCTTCCTGTTCGCCATGGGGATTGAAGGCGCGGCATTGGCATCCGTTTTAGCGCGGGTGGCGGTATTTTTTATTGCTGGCCGCGGCGTTGTAGTTAAGCATAAGTTGTTAGGTCATTTCGATAAGGCGCATTTTATCGCCGATCTAAAACCCATCTTTGCCATAGCGGGACCCGCGATGTTAACCAACGTGGCGACGCCTATCGGTAATGCCTTTGTGACCCGAGCCATTGCCGATTTCGGTGACGCTTACGTGGCGGGCTGGGCGGTATTAGGGCGTTTAATCCCTGTGACCTTTGGGATGATCTTTGCGCTTTCGGGTGCGATTGGCCCTATTGTTGGGCAAAATTTTGGTGCGGGACAGTTTGACCGAGTGCGCGAGAGTTTAACGCGGGCGATTCAGTTTTGTGCTGTGTATGTGCTGGTAATGTCTCTGTTGCTGTTTGCGCTTAAGTCACATTTGGTCAATGTGTTTGATATGAAGGGCGATAGCGCCGACCTTATCCACTTTTTCTGTAGTTATATTGCGGTTTTCTTTATCTTTTCGGGGATTTTATTCGTGGCTAATGCGTCCTTTAATAACCTCGGTAAGGCTAAATATTCCACCTTGTTTAATGTTGGTAAAGCCACCTTAGGCACAGTGCCCTTTGTGTATTTGGGTGCACTTTGGGGCGGGGTTTATGGCGTGTTGATTGGGCAAGTTTTAGGGTCTATTTTGTTTGGTACTTTAGGTGTGTGGGTTGCCTACCGTTTAGTGGATAAAGTGGCGGCGCAGGCCCAGTTGTCCGCGATGGCGAATGTTGGCGGCATCAATGCCGCTCCCCGTAATGTTGCGCTGAGTGAAGAGGAGGAAATCGCGAACTGTGTGGCGGAGAACCTGCCGAGTGCGACCAATCCACTTTCATCTTCTTGCGTGCAGATGGCGCAATTAGCCGAGGAGCAAGAGAGTGAGTCGGTATTGCCAATAACGTATTTAGAAGAAGGCAAAAAGCCGAACTGACTTTATCAGTTAATAGTTCACTTGTTTTAGTGACGCTCCAAACTGTCAAATAACGTTATTGAATCAAACATAAATACTCCAGCTGCTTCACCGCGCACCGTTAGGAATACTGAAAAACAAAATGCCACAAGTTTGCTTGTGGCATTTTTGTTTTAAGCGGCGTTTGCAGTTAATCGAGTCGGGTTAACAATGCAAAAATAGGCCGCTAGAAAGCGTTATTCTGCGGTACTGTTTATTCTTCAATGCTTGGCGTGTCTTTTTGGCCTTCGACTTGTTCAGTCGTGGCTTCTAATGCCGCCATTTTTGCGCGTTCGGCCTTAGAGATGTAACCTGATTTTGCTGGCGAGCCGATAGTCACTGGGTCGACTTTATTCAGTCTGGCCTTAGCGCGTTTAGCAATTTTCTTGATGATCTTTTGTTTCTTGTTCATGACGTCTCTAATTTCGTTTCGCACCCGCTATGCGCAGGAATATGAGGCCAAGGGCTCAATTGAGGGCGGATTCTAACTCAATCTGAGCGAACTGACCATGTTTTGCTGAATTGTTTTACTGAAAGCTGTCGAAAAGAACTGCAACTTTTGGGCGTCTAATAATTGGTAGTCAATTCGGCAATAGCGCGTTTGTACGGGAGTTTGACTCAATGGGCTGTACAGGGATGAGTGCAATCGATGCCGAGTATTTACCGCTATATGCTGTCAGTAGGCGTTAAAAGCCATTATATTGCCCCGCATGCTTCGTTCGATAAACTGACGCCAATGTCATTTTTTATTGCTTATGTACAATCTGAGGAAAAGCTGTGTTACTCACTAAAATCACTTTTTTCGAGCGTTTTGAACACGATATCCTAAGTGGTTCGAAAACCATTACCCTGCGCGATGCAGCCGAATCCCATGTGATAGCGGGGCAAATTCTGCCTGTGTCCACCTTCGAAACGGACCGCCGGTTTTGTGATATCCAGATTATCGATGTCACGCCAGTAAAGTTAACTGAGCTCACCGAAGTGCATGCCAAACAAGAGAATATGACTCTGCCACAGTTACGCGATGTGATTGCCGAGATTTACCCCGGTCTTGAGCAATTGTTTATGATCCGTTTTAGGATTTTGCCGCAGTAATTTGTCGCCGTAGTATGTCGCAGCAATGAGTGTTGTAAGATGTTCTGGTTCGATTCATAAATAGAAAAGGCTGCGCTGCAGCCTTTTGGTTCATTGTTTCAATGTCATTTGCTTCAAAAGCAAATTCAGTTGTGCCGGTTGACTACACTGTCCAAGGGAGCAGTTTTTGAGCTACGCGGTCGGCTTGGCCTAAACGAATAGCGGCACGATGGCGCATTCGATACAAGGCTTGGTAGCACAAAGGCACTAAGTACAAGCTAGTCAATGTCGAGAACGACAAGCCACCAATAATGGCGATTGCCATGGGGTAATATGGCGGGCCGCCGCCACCAATTTGGGTATCACCCATCGCCAGTGGAACTAAGCCCAACACTGTGGTGCCCACTGTCATCAATACTGGCCGTAAGCGCGTGATACACACGTCTCGAATGGTGGCGGACAATTTGTCGAGATCCGGCGTCATCTGGTTAATTTGATCCACCAGAACTATGCCGTTATTCACTACAATTCCCATTAAAATCAATATGCCTATCATGGCCATCACAGAAATAGGCGTGCCCGTGATAAACAGCGCCCAGAATACCCCTGTGATCGAAAATAGGATTGAAGTGATAATCGCCGTCGGCAATAACAGAGACTCAAACAGCGCCGCCATAACGATGTAAATCATCGCAACAGCCAATAGCATATTGGTTGCCATCACATTCTGATCTTCATCTTGACGCTCGAATCCACCGCGCAGTGAATAGTCGTAGCCATTAGGGAAATGGATATTTTCCATCACTTGCTTGATCTTAGTTTGCGCTTCTTCCGTGGTGAGGTTTTCTAAGTTTGCGCCAATCGACAAAGAGGTTTGGCGATTAAAGTGCTTAATGGTATCGAAGCGAGGTTGGATCTCAATCTTCGCTAAGTTATCTAAGGTGTACACCCTTTGGTCGATGCGCACTATTGGTAACTGCTTGAGTTTTTCGAGCGATTTTTGCCACTCTTTCTCATAGGCCATTTCGATGCGCAGTTCGCCATTGGGATCGTGGCGGAACGAGCGTAGCGGTGAACCGCGCAGTGCCATAGAGATACTCGAAGCGATTTCATTGAGTTTTAAATCTAACCGCGCCGCCATTTGCCTGTCGATGCGGATAACCACTTCCTGTTGCGCACCGTTAAGCTCGGAGCGAACGTCTTGCATTCCTTTGATATTTTGCAGTAAAGGGATCACTTGTTCGCTTAAGTTAATCAGCTCAGAGGTTGAGCGCCCTGTGAGCGTCACGCGCACACCAGAGTTGTCATTGCCCCAACCAAATTGTGGTTTAGCGATGGAATACTTAGGGAAGCCGCTGCGGATTTTCTTTTTCAACTCATCCAATGGCATAGGTAAGTCTTTCTTCAGCAATATCACCGATGAACCGTCGTCGGATGAATAGTAGCTGTAGACAGAATCAATATGAAATTCCTCTTTATTTTTATAAAGATACTCTTCCATTTGATTAATCATTGCCTCAGTGACATTGAGATTATGCCGACCTTCCACTTGGTAGTTAATGTAAATCCGCTCCTTGCTCTGGCTGTCTTCTTGATCCTGTTTGACCATCGACAGCGGCAGGGCGGTAGAGGCGAGAACGGCCACCGCAATCAAGCCTGAACGCCAAGGCCTCAGCAATACCCAGTTAAGTGTATTGTTGTAGAAGCGCTGTAACTTACCGGCATCCTTCTCGGGCGCGATGTCAAAGTGGAACTTAGTCAACATCAAAGGGATCAAGGTTTTAGCAACCAGTAGCGATGCCGCAAGCGAGATACAAATCGCGATGGCAACATGCTCGAGGAAAATCGTCAGTTCCACTTTCACGCCAAAAATATTGGGTAAAAATACGATGGCAGTGGTCATAGTGCCCGCCAATACGGCGAGGGACACTTTATCGACCCCAGTCATCACTGACTCTTCATTATCCTTGGGTGATTTGCCCTGTTTCTCCTGCAACACGCTCTCGGTCACTACTACAGCGTTATCAATTAACATACCAATGGCGAGTAAGAGTCCCATCATAGACAGGATATTCAAGCTATAACCGAGTAAATACATGGCGGCGAGCGTCATACCGATGGAAATCGGCACAGACGACACGACCACTAAGGTCATTTTCAAATTACGTAGGAACAAGTACAGCACCACAAAGGACAGCAGGGCACCGATTAAGCCCGAAAGTAAAAGGTCCATCAGTGACGATTTAACCCCAGAGGCTTGATCTTCCATGATAAACAGACGAATACCTTGGAATTGCTGATCTTGTTTCGCTAGTTCAATGACTTTTAGTACGCGTTCAGACACTTCGACTAAGTTAGCGCCTGATTCCTTAAACACATCTAAACCGACAGCATAGTGCTGATCTAAGTGCCGGCCTTCGATACGCTCGGGCAAAGCAAACTGCACATCTGCAACATCGCCTAAGGTCAATCCTGGGATTAGCACCAGTGCTTTGATATCTTCAAGGTTTCTAAACTCGCCCTTCGGCGACACTTGGTAAACGATGTTACTGGCCCTGAGTGTGCCTGCGCTAATCACAAAGTTTTCTCTGCCGAGGCGGGCTTGCAAGTCGGTGGCTGAAAATCCACTGGCGGCAAGACGGTCGGCATTGATACGCACTTCAATCTGCTTTTGTTCAACGCCGTATAGGCTGACCTTAGAGACACCTTCAACACGTTCAAGCGGACGCTTGAGCTGTTTATCGAGTAAATCGAATGCGCCTGACAGCTCGCGGTCGCTCGATATACGTATCGTGAGCACTGGCATGTCGGCGGTGGAGAATTGGCGGATAAAGACCCGCTCAACATCCTTTGGCAGTAAATGCCGCACCGCATCGATTTTTTCCCGCGCTTCTAGGCTCTTAGTCGCAACGTTTTCACCCCACTTCATGTTGATTTCGATTTCAGAGCCTTCTTGGGAAGATTCTGATTCGAGCTCATCAATCCCACCCATAGTGGCGAGTGATTCCTCCAGCACTTTAGTGATATCGCGCTCCACTTCAGCGGGGGTTGAGCCCTTGTAGGGCACTTGCACCACAATCTGCGGAATATCAATACCGGGGAACATTTCCAGCGGTAACAAACGACTCGAGGCGAGACCAAATAGCAAGATAGCAAAGAAGAACATGCTGGTGGTCACGGGACGCTTAATGGCTAAACGGGTGAGGTTCATGGGCGAGCCTCCTCAACGTCATGCGCGATATCTGTGGCTGCAACGTCATACACTTTACGGTCGAACAGAGCATAGAGCACCGGGAGCACAATTAAGGTCAGTAAAGTGGATAAACTCAGACCAAAGATCACCGTAATCGCCATAGGTGCACGCACCTCTGAACCATCGCCCAACCCCAGTGCCATCGGCAATAAGCCTAAGGTGGTGGTGAGCGTGGTCATCATAATGGGACGTAGGCGCGATTTAGCAGCGGCGCGAATGGCATCGAGTTTTTCAACACCTTCACTGCGCAGTTGGTTGATGCGATCCACCAAAACAATAGCGTTGTTCACTACAATACCCGCCAACATAATAAGGCCGATAAATACCACCACACTCAAATGGGTTTGGGTGATGTAAAGCCCCAGCACGCTACCCGCCAATGCCATAGGTACAGCAAACAGGATAAGCAAGGGGTGCAGTAGTGACTCAAACTGACTCGCCATCACTAAATACACTAAGAAAATCGCTAAGATAAGGGCAATTTTGAGTGACTGGAACGAGTGCTCCATTTCCTCATTTTGACCACCAAAGCGGGCTTGCACCGATGCGGGCAGCACTTGTTGCGACAGTATTTGCTGCGCCTGTGCCACAGCATCGCTTAAGTCACCGTAGGCGAGGTTCGCCGACACCAATGCCACACGTTGCTGGCTGATACGGTTAATCGCCGAGGGGCCTAATTGTAATGACACTTCGGCAACCGCGCTTAAGGCAATGGGTTGGCTGCTGTTCGGGTTGATGATTAAGGCATCGATATCGCTGATATGATCGCGCTCGGCGAGTTCACTGCGCACCAGAATATCAATCTTACGATCACGTACTGTGTATTGGCTGGCAATAGTGCCGCCAACCCGTTGGGCAATGCGATTCGCCACCGTTGGCGCGTCCATTCCGAGCGCTGCTAACCTTGCATGATCGAAACGGATACTCAGCTCAGGTTGACCATCACGCAGACTGGTATTCACATCAGCAAAACGATCTGATGCCGATAACGCTTTGACTAGACTATCGGCACTGCGCTTGAGCAAGTTCAAATCGTAGCCTGTGAGCTCAATCTCCAGTGGCGTTTTAAAGCTGAACAACTCAGGTTGCTCGATTTTCGCTTCAAGTTCAGGAATGCGGCGTGCGGTATCACGCAGCACTTGAGTGATTGCGTTATAGGCACTGTGATCTGTCAGTACCACTTGTAAGCGGCCCCAGTTTTCACCCCCGCGAGCAGTATCCGAGGTCATCAAACCACCGCTACCAGCTTGGCTATAGGCATGTTTGACTTCGGGTCTGTCCTTGATAGACAACGCGAGTTGTTGCAATACCTTATCGGTTTCGCTCACTGCAGTACCCGGTGGCAGTAGGATTTCTACATAGAATTCGCCCTGATTCATCGGTGGAATAAGCTCCATACCTAGGCGAGGTAATAGGCTAATACACGCACCTGTTATCGCAATGGTGAGCAGCAGCGTGGTCATTTGTTGACGCAGCGCCGAGGCCAGCAGCTTGTGATAAACCTTCTCGATACTGTGATAGACAAAGTTAAATCCTGAACTCAAAGGACGCATGATAAGACCGATTAGCCAGGAGAAGAAGCGGCCTAAAATCAGCACTAAGGTCAACAATGCACTTGGTAAGTAACTAAACATTAATAGAATAGGGAAGGAGAACACAGTCGCGCTATAGTGTTTAAACTTACCCATTTTAGTGGTGGGTTTATCCTTAGGTGTGGTTTTTATCAGTGCGGGTAAGGTTTTAAAGCCTTCGCGCGATGCCAGCATAGGGATAGAGGTTAAGGCGACTAATAGCGAGGCCAACAGGGCAAAGGTGACCGTCAGCGCTTGGTCAGAGAACAGAGCGCCGGCAATCCCATCGACAAATACTAAGGGCACAAACACCGCAAGGGTCGTCAGTGTGGAGGCGAAAATCGCGCCAGCTACTTCTTTCGTGCCTGTGACTGCGGCGTCTAACTTACTCATGCCTTCGCTACGACAGCGGTCAATGTTCTCTAATACCACAATGGCGTTATCGACTAATAGACCAATGGCCAGCGCGATACCACCTAATGACATGATGTTTAAGCTAATATCGGCAAAATACATCATGTTAAAGGTCGCGATAACCGAGAAGGGAATCGAGATGGAAATAATCAGCGTTGGGATGATGTTACGCAGGAATAGGTAAATCACTAGCATGGACAATAAACTGCCCATTAGCGCCGAAGAGGTGACTTCACTGACCGCACTTTCGATAAACTCGGATTGATCGTAAATCACTTCGAGTTTGTTTTGCTTAGGATCTTGATTGATTTTGACAAGTTCATCGCGCAGTTTTTTGGCGACGGCGACAGTGTTCGCATCACCTTCTTTATAAATCGCCAGTTCAATCGATTCTTGGCTACCGATGCGGGTGATATCACTGCGTTCTTTATAGGCATCCGTAATCGTAGCGACTTCGAATAAACGTACTAAGGTTTGCTCGTCGCGATAGACGATCACTTGGCCAAGTTCATCTAGTGAATTGAATTGGTTAAGTGTGCGCACTAAGTATTCGCGATCACCTTGGATCACTTTACCGGCAGAGAGGTTAATATTCTCTTCATTAATGCGACGTTTAATGTCGTCGGCATTGAGGTTAAGTTGCGATAGTTTTTCTTGATTGAGCTGAATGTGTACTTCTTGCTCTAGGCCGCCAGATAAACGCACGGCGGCGACCCCAGAAAGCGCTTCTAAGCGACGCTTAAGCTCTTCTTCTGCGTAGGTGCGCATTTGCTTAAGATCGGCTTCTGAGGCATTGGGTACAGACAACGCGAGACGCATGATCGGGTCAAGGTTGGGGTTAAAACGCAGTAATAATGGCTTTTTAACGTCCAAAGGCAGGGCGATAGTGTCGAGTTTTTCGCGCACATCTAAACTCGCCATGTCCATTGTGGTGCCCCATTCAAACTCGAGCACTACATCTGACATGCCTGAGCGCGAAATAGAACTGATTTTACGTAAGCCTTTGACCACGCCAACGGCTTCTTCAATCGGTTTAGAGACGAGCTGTTCAACTTCTACTGGCGCCGCACCGTCATACATAGTGCGGATGGTTAATGTGGGATAGCTTAAGTCTGGCAGTAACTTCACCGCTAAGCGGGAAAAGCCCACCATACCGAATAAAATCACCGCCAGCATGAACATCCATACCGTGACTGGCCGTTTAACGGAAGTGCTGATAATTGACATGAAAGGCTCCTATCAGTTCTTAGCAGAAGCAAGATCGAGTGGGGTGATCACTTCGACTAAGGATTGGTCTTTCAAGTTTTGTTGGCCGCGGGTCACGACTTGCTCACCGGGATTGATCCCTGCAATCACTTCCACAGAGTCTCCTTCACGGTAGCCAATTTCGACTTCACGGCGATTAGCATTAGTGCCATCGATAACATACAGAGCTTGCCTGTTATCTTGGTTTATCAGGGCGCTATAGGGAACGGTAATCACGTTTTCATGGGTGTCATACTTAAGCTCAACACGGGTAAACATGCCTGCTTTTAGGCGCGCCTCTTGATTCGGTACGGCTAATGTCACTTTAAACGTGCCGCTTTGTGGGTCAACAATCGGGCTTATCCGTAGCACTTTGGCATGGATAGCATTTTTACTTTGTTGATTACTGAACACTTGTGCTTCTTGGCCGAGTCTTAAGCTGGCAAGTTGTTGCTCTGGCAGATGGACTATACCGTGGAGTTCATCTTGATTGACTATGTAGAACAAGTCGCCAAATTCCTTCGCCATGTTGCCTGCTTTCACATAACGTTTAGCGACGACGCCGCTGATAGGGGACAGTACGCGGCTTTCTCTGACTTGTAGCTCGGCAAGATCTTTCTTGGCGATGGCGGCTTGCAAGTTATATTCAAGTTTGGCCATCGAATCTGCGCTGATAAATTCTTTGTTGCCCATTTTCTTCAGACGATTCAATTCCTGCTCAATGATTTTAACTTCGGCTTCTGAGCGGTCTAAATCGTATTGCTGTCTTTTGGCATCGATAACGGCGAGCACTTGGCCCTTTTGTACGCGATCACCTTCTTCAACGGCCAATGATTCAATGAGTCCAGAAATGCGGCTGACGACATTGGCTTCTTGAGGTGCTTCTAAGGTGGCCGTTGTGCTGTAGAAAGATGAAACGTTTCCTTGCATCACTGTGGTGGTTTCGACGGGAATGGCATATTTTTCTTCTTTTTTAGCCACTTCTTCCTTACCACAGGCTGCTAGCATTGAAATCATTAGCAGGGGGAGGGCGAATTTAGCAATGTTTGACTTTTCCATAAGTGTGTTACCTGTTGTCTTTATTGTGATGCCATTTAATAGCAGAAACCGTGCCAATGTTAAATGTAGCTTAATTTCATATAGTTAAGCTATATTTAAGTTAGGGCTAATGTGTGGATTTCACTAAATGTAGCTAAAAAGTTTAAAAAGTGATGAGAATAACTAAAGGCGGTTAATAGCGGTTATGCAAGTAGGCAATTGCAACAATGTATTTTGTGTAACAAGGGGAGTGTAAAAGGTGATTGTTCGATATGAAAAAAGCGCCCTCAGGCGCTTTTTAATGCGTAAGCCGTGGGACTTAGCGTTTGTCTTGTGCGACGAAATCACGTGCAGTTTCGCCAGTGTATAACTGACGTGGACGGCTGATTTTGTGGCCTGGTTGATCTAACATTTCTTTCCAGTGAGCAATCCAGCCTACAGTGCGAGCCAGTGCAAACAGCACAGTGAACATACTGGTTGGAATACCAATGGCTTTCATGATGATGCCAGAGTAGAAGTCGACGTTTGGATAGAGCTTCTTAGAAATGAAGTATTCGTCTTCAAGCGCAATGCGCTCAAGCTCCATTGCCACATCCAATAGTGGATCCTTAACTTTCAGTTCTTTCAGTACTTCGTGACAGGTTTCACGCATAACTTTGGCACGTGGGTCAAAGTTTTTGTAAACACGGTGTCCAAAGCCCATCAGACGGAATGGATCGTTCTTGTCTTTAGCACGTTCAATGAATTCAGGAATGCGGTCAACTGAACCGATTTCTTCTAACATTTGCAAACAGGCTTCGTTAGCGCCGCCGTGTGCAGGGCCCCAAAGAGACGCGATACCCGCTGCGATACACGCAAATGGGTTAGCACCTGAAGAACCCGCTAAACGTACGGTTGAAGTCGATGCGTTTTGTTCATGATCAGCATGTAAAATGAAGATCCTGTCCATTGCACGTTCAACAATAGGGTTAACTATGTATTCTTCACATGGTACAGCAAACATCATGCTTAAGAAGTTGCCCGCATAGCTTAAGTCATTACGTGGATACACGAATGGCTGGCCTGAAGAATACTTGTAGCACATGGCTGCTATCGTAGGCATTTTTGAGACTAAGCGATAAGCGGCGATTTCGCGGTGACGTGGATCGTTAACATCCAGAGAGTCTTGGTAAAATGCAGATAATGCACCCGTCACACCACATAACATGGCCATAGGATGAGCATCACGACGGAAACCTCTAAAGAAGAAGGCTAGCTGCTCGTGAACCATAGTGTGGGTTTTAACTGTATGTACAAACTCAGTATATTGCGCTTTCGTCGGCAGTTCACCGTAAAGCAGCAGATAACACAGGTCTAGGTAATCGGAGTCAACGGCTAGTTGATCGATTGGATAGCCACGGTGTAACAATATACCCAGATCACCATCAATATAGGTAATTGCAGATTCACAGGAGGCAGTCGCAAGAAAACCTGGATCAAAAGTAAAGTAACCTTTGCTGCCAAGTTTACTGATGTCGATTACGTCAAAACCAGCGGTTCCCTGCTTTACTGGCAATTCTATCGAGTCGTTCCCTGGTAATTCTAATTTGGCTTTTAAATCAGCCATACCCCGTTCTCCTTACTTAGTTCTTATCTGTGAGTGCGGCATGTCAAACCGCCATTACTTTACAGCCATTCTAGATCACATTTCAATTTAAATAAGCGTTTAAATTTGTTAGACCATGGTATAAATGCCTTTACTTTCCCATGCGGAACTGGCACTTACAGTAAAAATTCGTCAAAAAAACATAATTTGCATTCTGTGATGTTTGTATTTGACATTTGCCGCGAGTATACTTGCCTCGCCCAATAAGGGCCGCAAACAACGATTATAAAGCACCCTTTGTTTACATGTTAAATGAGTGCGTGCTCAGATAGTTAACTGTTTGTTTAAACTTTGCTTTTGTGTTTACTTTTGCCGTGATTCACATCCCAGTTTAAAGTTTGTACAAAAGCGGTTCACATAACAAAAAAAATGCTCAATGGAGCTGAGTGAGCAGAACGTGAAAAAGCAAAGACCTGTCCATTTAGATCTGCAGACCATTCGCTTTCCTGCAACAGCGATTGTGTCAATTCTTCACCGTGTTTCCGGTGTCATCATGCTGTTCGCAGTTGGCATTCTCATTTGGTTGCTAAATTCATCTTTAGCATCAGCTGAAAGTTTCGCTGGCGTACAATCTCTATTTGATAACTTCGTTATGAAGTTCATCCTGTGGGGCATTATGACTGCACTGGCGTATCACTTGTTTGGTGGCCTACGTCACTTAGTAATGGATACCGGTCGTTGGGAAGAATTGTCATCGGGTGCCGCATCAGCGAAAGCTGTATTTGCCTTAACGGTAGCCTTTTCAATCATAGCGGGGATTTGGGTATGGTAACCAATGCAGCAAGTTTTGGACGCAGTGGTGTTCATGACTTTATTCTACTACGCGCTAGTGCAGTGATCCTCGCCTGTTACACCATTTTCTTGGTTGGCTTTATTGCATGTAGTTCCCCTCTCACCTACGACGTCTGGCATGGCCTTTTTAGCGCTCTGCCAATGAAAGTGTTTACACTTCTGACGCTGGTTGCATTACTCGTACACGCTTGGATTGGTGTATGGCAAGTGCTGACAGATTACGTCAAGTGCACGTCGTTACGTGGTGTTTTACAGTTCACCTTTGTCGTTACCGTATTTTGTTATTTAGCGGCCGGCATTGTTATTGTGTGGGGTGTCTAAGTGAGTATTCCAGTACGCGAATTTGATGCTGTAGTGATCGGTGCCGGTGGCGCTGGTATGCGTGCAGCGCTGCAGATTTCCAAAGAAGGTAAAAGCTGTGCGCTTTTATCAAAAGTATTTCCAACTCGTTCTCATACCGTATCTGCGCAGGGTGGTATCACTGTTGCGTTAGGTAACGCCCATGAAGATCATTGGGAACAGCACATGTACGATACCGTGAAGGGTTCCGATTTTATCGGTGACCAAGAAGCGATTGAATTCATGTGTAAAACCGGTCCTGAAGCCGTGATTGAACTTGAGCAAATGGGGTTGCCTTTTTCTCGTTTCGAAAATGGCACGATTTACCAACGTCCGTTTGGTGGTCAATCTAAGAACTTTGGTGGCGAGCAGGCTGCACGTACTGCGGCAGCTGCCGACCGTACTGGTCATGCTTTGCTGCACTGTTTATACCAACAAAACGTGAAGCATAAGACGCAAGTCTTCTCAGAATGGTATGCATTAGATCTCGTTAAAAACGATGATGGCGCTGTTGTGGGTTGTACTGCGATTGAAATTGAAACGGGTGATATCGTTTATTTCAAAGCCAAAGCAACGATTCTAGCGACCGGTGGTGCAGGGCGTATTTACGCTTCTACTACTAACGCGCATATCAACACCGGTGACGGTGTCGGTATGGCAATGCGTGCTGGCGTGCAAATGCAAGACATGGAAATGTGGCAATTCCACCCAACTGGCATCGCCGGCGCGGGTGTACTTGTGACTGAAGGTTGTCGTGGTGAAGGCGGTTATCTGCTGAACAAAGACGGCGAGCGCTTCATGGAACGTTATGCCCCTAACGCGAAAGATTTGGCATCACGCGACGTGGTAGCACGCTCTATGATGACTGAAATCCGCGAAGGTCGTGGTTTAGACGGTCCATTAGGTCCACACTGTTTACTCAAGCTTGATCACTTAGGTAAAGAAACATTAGAAGCACGTTTACCAGGCGTGTGTGAATTGTCTCGTACCTTTGCCCATATCGATCCGGCCGATGGCCCAATTCCAGTGTTGCCAACCTGTCACTACATGATGGGCGGTCTGCCAACTAAAGTCAGTGGTCAAGTTATTCGTAAGAATGAAGACGGTACTGAACAAGATGTTATCGGTCTGTTTGCTGTGGGTGAGATTGCCTGTGTATCTGTTCACGGTGCAAACCGCTTAGGTGGTAACTCATTGCTCGATTTAGTGGTCTTTGGCCGCGCAGCGGGTCAGCATTTAGGTAAAGCTTTGGATGAGACTGACGATCCAAAAGACGCAAGCGATGCGGATATTCAAGCATCACTGGCTCGTCTGAATCGTTGGGAAAGCAACAAAGATGGCGAAGATCCAGCGCAAATCCGTAAGGATCTGCAACTGTGTATGCAATTAAACTTCTCTGTATTCCGTCGTGGCGATGCTATGGCTGAAGGTTTAGAGCAGTTGAAAGTCATCCGCGAACGTCTTGCAAAGGCGAAGTTGTCTGATAACTCTCGTGAATTCAACACTCAACGTATTGAATGTTTAGAGTTAGATAACCTAATGGCAACAGCAATCGCTACGGCCTATGCTGCTAACTTCCGTACTGAAAGTCGCGGTGCTCACTCACGTGAAGATTATTTAGAGCGTGATGATGAGAACTGGTTATGCCACAGCTTATTTGACCCTGTGACTGAAACGATGGATCGTCGTGCAGTGAACATGGCACCTAAGTTACGTGAAGCATTCCCACCGAAGAAACGTACCTACTAGGAGTTGCAAAGATGAAATTGACATTTGCAGTTTATCGCTACAATCCTGACGTAGATACTAAACCGTATATGCAGGATTACAGCTTAGAAGTAGCTGACGGCTCTGACATGATGGTGCTCGATGCACTGATTAAGTTGAAAGAGCAAGATCCGACTCTGTCATTCCGTCGCTCATGCCGTGAAGGTGTGTGTGGTTCTGACGGTGTGAACATGAATGGTAAAAATGGTCTGGCGTGTATTACCCCAATTTCAACCTTCAAAGGCAAGAAATTAGAAATACGCCCATTACCAGGTATGCCAGTTGTTCGTGACTTAGTTGTTGATTTAACTCAGTTCTATAAGCAGTATGAGAAGATCAAGCCTTACCTCATCAATGATGAGAAAGCACCAGCCCGTGAACACTTACAATCACCTGAAGAGCGTGCTCATTTAGATGGTCTGTACGAATGTATCATGTGTGCCTGTTGTTCTACGGCTTGCCCATCATTCTGGTGGAATCCTGATAAGTTTATCGGTCCAAGCGGTCTGCTTCACGCATATCGTTTCTTGATCGACAGTCGCGATACAGCAACAGAAGAACGTCTTTCTGAGCTGGACGACGCCTATAGCGTGTTCCGTTGCCACGGCATCATGAACTGCGTTGACGTGTGTCCAAAAGGTCTTAATCCGACTAAAGCAATTGGTCATATTAAGTCCATGCTGTTGAAGCGAGCAGTGTAATGCGAGAACCCGAGCTGAAACCAATAATAATATAGCTCTTGAAGAGTCACTTTCTGGTAGCAGAAGGTGACTCTTTTGCGTATGTAATGGAAGACAACGCGCCGTATATCTGGACATCTAGGGGCGGCAGAAATTATGCGTCGAAGGTAATCTCTACAGACTGCATATTTAATACTATGGCTAAGCACGTGTATAAAGTTTGAAAGGAATAGAAATGCACCAAGGCATCATGAAAGCCTGGCTCGAATCATCTCACTTAAGTGGTGCAAATTCGACCTACGTAGAAGAGATGTATGAAGCCTATCAAGAAAACCCACAGTCAGTCGCTGATGATTGGCGTGCGGTATTTGATAATCTCCCTCCTGTGAACGGTGCCTCTGTTGATGCGCCTGAAGCTGCTCACTCAAAAGTACGTGATTATTTTCGCAGTTTAGCGTTAGAAGGACGCCATAAGAGCTCTGCTCGTGTGACGGATCCTGAACTGGATGCTAAGCAAGTTAAAGTCCTGCAGTTAATTAACGCCCATCGTTTCCGTGGTCATCAAGGTGCTAACCTTGACCCCCTAGAACTGTGGAAACGCGAACCTGTGGCCGATTTAGATCCTGCCTTCCACGGCCTGACTAAAGAAGACATGGATCGTGAGTTTAATACAGGTTCTTTTGCTCATGGTGGCGAAACCATGAAGCTCGCGGATTTGGTAAAAGCGCTGAAAGCCACCTACTGTGGTTCTATCGGTGCTGAATATATGCACATTACCGATACCGATGAGAAACGCTGGATCCAACAACGTCTCGAACCTTCCTTAGGTAAAGCTAACTACGATAAAAGTGTTAAGACACGCATTCTTGAAGGCTTAAACGCCGCAGAAGGCATTGAAAAATACTTAGGTGCTAAATTCCCTGGTGCGAAGCGTTTCTCGTTAGAAGGCGGTGATGCGTTAGTGCCTATGATGCGCGAAATTATTTATCGTGCAGGTGAAGCGGGTACTAAAGAAATCGTCGTTGGTATGGCTCACCGTGGTCGTCTAAACGTACTGGTTAACGTATTAGGTAAGCGTCCTGCTGAACTGTTTGATGAGTTCGCGGGTAAGCATGCTGATACCCACGGTTCGGGTGACGTTAAGTACCACCAAGGTTTCTCCTCTGATTTCGAAACGCCGGGCGGCAATGTGCATTTAGCACTGGCCTTTAACCCATCGCACCTTGAAATCGTTAACCCTGTGGTCATTGGTTCGGTACGTGCCCGCCAAGACCGTCGCGGTTGTAAGGATGGCTTACAAGTCATGCCTATTACTATTCACGGTGACTCAGCCATTGCGGGTCAAGGGATAGTACAAGAGACATTCAACATGTCTCAAACCCGCGGTTTTAAAGTGGGCGGCAGCATTCGCATCGTAGTGAACAACCAAGTGGGTTTCACTACGTCTAACCATGCGGACGTGCGTTCAACGGAATATTGTACTGACATCGCTAAGATGGTTCAGGCGCCGATTTTCCACGTTAACTCTGACGATCCCGAAGCGGTTGCATTTGTATCGCAGTTAGCCGTTGATTATCGTAACGAGTTCAAACGTGATGTGGTGGTTGAATTAGTCTGTTATCGCCGTCATGGCCATAACGAAGCCGATGAGCCAAGTGCAACTCAACCGCTGATGTATGCCAAGATCAAGAAACACCCAACGCCACGTAAGATTTATGCAGACAAGTTAATCGCTGAAAACGTGATTGCTGCCGATGAGGTGACTGGTCTTATCAATAATTACCGTGACGCATTAGATCAGGGTGATTGTGTGGTGAAAGAATGGCGTCCAATGACGCTGCATTCTGTTGACTGGACACCTTATATTGGTCGTGAGTGGGACGAAGCGTTCGAATCTGCGATGTCGGCAGAACGTTTACAAAACCTTGCGGACAAATTGAGCTACGTTCCTGAAAGCCATCCATTACAATCCCGTGTTGCTAAGATTTATGGCGACCGTGTTGCTATGGCAAAAGGTGAGAAACCACTCGATTGGGGCTTTGCAGAAACCTTGGCTTATGCCTCGATTCTGGAAGACAACAAGCGCGTTCGTATCACAGGTCAAGATTCTGGCCGTGGCACTTTCTTCCATCGTCATGCGGTGTTGCACAATCAAAACGATGGCACGACTTACATGCCACTACGCAACATTGCCGATGAGCAAGGTCCGATTGATATTACTGACTCAGTGTTATCTGAAGCCTCAGTATTGGCATTTGAATACGGCTATGCGACGGCAGAACCTGGCGGCCTGACCATTTGGGAAGCCCAGTTTGGTGACTTTGCCAACTGTGCGCAAGTGGTTATTGATCAGTTCTTGTCATCGGGTGAACAAAAGTGGGGCCGTTTATGTGGTCTGACTATGTTGTTGCCCCATGGTTATGAAGGTCAAGGCCCAGAGCACTCAAGCGCCCGTTTAGAGCGTTTCTTGCAAATGTGTGCTAACCACAACATGCAAGTGTGTGTGCCTTCAACACCTGCACAGGTTTACCATATGTTGCGCCGTCAAGTGGTGCGCCCAATGCGTCGACCACTTATCGTGATGTCGCCTAAATCATTGCTGCGTCATCCATTAGCCGTGTCGAGTTTGGAAGAATTGGCCAATGGTAGTTTCCAAAATGTGATCGGTGAAATCGATACCTTGGAAGCAAGCAAAGTGGATCGCGTTGTTTTCTGTAGTGGTAAAGTTTACTTCGAACTACTGGAAAAACGTCGTAAAGAAAACATCACTAACGTAGCGTTAATTCGTGTTGAACAGTTATATCCGTTCCCACATGATGAAATGATCGTTGCTTTGGCTGATTACCAACATGTTAAAGATTTTGTTTGGTGTCAGGAAGAGCCACAGAACCAAGGTGCTTGGTACTCGAGTCAACACCATTTCTGGGCCGCGATTCCTGCAGGTGCACAGTTAACTTATGCCGGCCGTGAAGCGTCAGCTGCGCCAGCATGTGGTTACCCTGAGTTGCATACACATCAGCAAGAATCTTTAGTGAACAGTGCCCTGAAACTTACAATCACACTGTAGTAATAGACATTTTATAAAAGGATAGTTTTTCATGAGTATCGAAATCAAGGTACCTGTACTACCAGAATCTGTTGCCGATGCCACGATTGCCACTTGGCATGTGAAAGTGGGCGAGCAAGTTTCTCGTGATCAAAACCTGGTTGATATTGAAACCGATAAAGTGGTTCTTGAAGTGGTTGCGCCAGAAGATGGCCACATTGGCGAGTTTTTGTTTGAAGAAGGCGCCACTGTTCTAGGTGAACAAGTGATCGCTAAGTTCATCGCTGGTGCAGTTTCTGGCCAAGAAGTGACTAAAGCTGAAGCAGAAGCGGCAACGCCAGCAGTTGCGACAAGTGACGAATCTAATGATGCGTTAAGCCCATCAGTACGCCGTTTGCTGGCCGAGCACAA
This sequence comes from Shewanella sp. SP2S2-4, assembly GCF_031932025.1. Classification (NCBI taxonomy): domain Bacteria; kingdom Pseudomonadati; phylum Pseudomonadota; class Gammaproteobacteria; order Alteromonadales; family Shewanellaceae; genus Shewanella; species Shewanella sp. SP2S2-4. The sequence continues at coordinate 30,325 of NZ_JAUOER010000030.1, read as the reverse complement.
TGTTGATGCTAGCAAAGTAAAAGGCACGGGTGTGGGTGGTCGTATTACGAAAGAAGACGTTGAAGCTTTTGTTAAGTCTGCCCCTAAAGCAGCGGCGCCAGCAGCACCTGCTGTGGCTCCGTTAGCGGCTGGCCGTAGCGAGAAGCGCGTGCCAATGACACGTCTGCGTAAGACAATCGCTAACCGCTTGTTAGAAGCGAAAAACTCTACCGCTATGCTCACGACATTTAACGAAGTGAACATGAAGCCCATCATGGATATCCGTAAGCAATACCAAGATATCTTTGAAAAGCGCCACGGTATCCGTTTAGGCTTTATGTCTTTCTACATCAAAGCAGTGACTGAAGCGCTGAAACGTTTCCCAGAAGTTAACGCGTCTATTGATGGCGATGATATCGTTTATCACAACTACTTCGACATCAGCATCGCAGTATCAACACCACGTGGTCTGGTAACACCAGTGTTACGTGACACAGATACCATGAACTTAGCTGAAATCGAAAAAGCGGTTCGTGATTTAGCCATCAAAGGCCGTGACGGTAAGCTGACTGTGGCAGATATGACTGGCGGTAACTTCACTGTGACTAACGGTGGTGTTTTCGGTTCACTGATGTCTACACCGATCCTTAACCTGCCACAAAGTGCGATTTTAGGCATGCATGCCATTAAAGATCGCCCAATGGCAGTCAATGGTCAGGTTGAAATCCTGCCCATGATGTACCTAGCACTCTCATATGACCATCGTATTGTTGATGGCCGTGAGTCTGTTGGTTTCTTGGTTGCGATTAAAGACTTCCTAGAAGACCCAACTCGTCTGCTGCTTGATCTGTAACACAACTCGATAAGAGATTGCGCTTAAAGAAATAGCCAGACATACCCTCGTGACTGGCCCAAACGGGCCAGTTGGATTTGATTAGAAGTATACGGATAGATCATCATGAATTTGCATGAGTATCAGGCAAAATCCTTATTTGCCGAATATGGTTTACCAGTGTCAGAAGGTTTTGCATGTGATACAGCCCAAGAAGCTGTAGAAGCGGCAGGCCATATTGGCGGAAATTTATGGGTTGTTAAGTGTCAAGTGCACGCAGGCGGCCGCGGTAAAGCGGGTGGCGTTAAAGTCACTGGCGATAAAGAAGAAATCAGAGCCTTTGCCGAACACTGGTTAGGCAAAAATCTGGTGACTTATCAAACTGATGAGAAAGGTCAGCCAGTTGCTAAAATTTTAGTAGAAAGCTGTACCGACATCGCTAACGAACTGTACCTTGGTGCCGTTGTTGACCGCGCGACTCGTCGCGTTGTGTTCATGGCGTCGACTGAAGGTGGTGTTGAAATTGAGAAAGTGGCAGAAGAAACGCCAGAACTCATCCACACTGCAATCATCGATCCTTTGACTGGCCCACAAGGTTATCAAGCTCGCGATCTTGGCTTCAAGTTAGGTTTAAACCCAACGCAAATGAAGCAGTTCACTAAGATTTTTATGGGTCTGGCGACTATGTTCGTTGATCATGATTTCGCACTATTAGAAATCAACCCACTGGTTATTACCACTGAAGGCAACCTACACTGCCTAGATGGTAAAATCGGTATCGACGGTAACGCACTGTTCCGTCAACCAAAAATCAAAGGCATGCACGATCCATCACAGGATGACGCGCGTGAAGCTCACGCGGCTAAGTTCGAACTGAACTACGTAGCATTAGACGGTAACGTTGGCTGTATGGTGAACGGTGCTGGTCTGGCTATGGGTACTATGGATATCGTTAACTTGCACGGTGGCAAGCCAGCGAACTTCCTAGACGTAGGCGGCGGCGCGACTAAAGAACGTGTAGCAGAAGCGTTTAAAATCATTCTGTCTGACAGCAATGTGAAAGCGGTTCTGGTTAACATTTTCGGCGGTATCGTACGTTGTGACATGATCGCAGAAGGTATTATCGGCGCTGTTAAAGAAGTGGGCGTTAAAGTACCTGTTGTGGTTCGTTTAGAAGGTACTAACGCTGAACTTGGCCGTGAAGTATTAGCTAAATCAGGTCTTGATATCATTGCAGCTACCAGTCTGACTGACGCGGCTGAGCAAGTAGTTAAAGCTGCGGAGGGCAAATAATGTCTGTCTTAATCAATAAAGATACCAAGGTAATTTGCCAAGGTTTCACTGGCGGTCAAGGTACATTCCACTCACAACAAGCTATCGATTACGGTACGCAAATGGTGGGTGGTGTGTCTCCTGGTAAAGGTGGCCAAACTCACTTAGGTCTGCCAGTGTTTAACACGGTAAAAGACGCTGTTGCTGCAACTGGCGCAACGGCAACTGTGATCTATGTACCGGCACCATTTTGTAAAGACGCCATCCTTGAAGCTATCGACGGTGGCATCGAGCTTATCGTTTGTATCACTGAAGGCATTCCTACACTGGACATGCTGCAAGTTAAAGTGAAGCTTGAAGAAACTGGCGTTCGCATGATTGGCCCTAACTGCCCAGGTGTTATCACCCCAGGTGAATGTAAGATCGGCATCATGCCAGGTCACATCCACTTAAAAGGCAAAGTGGGTATCGTTTCACGTTCAGGTACTCTGACCTATGAAGCGGTTAAGCAAACGACTGATGAAGGTTTCGGCCAATCTACTTGCGTAGGTATCGGTGGTGACCCAATCCCAGGTACTAACTTCATCGACGTATTGGAAATGTTCCAAAACGATCCACAGACTGAAGCGATTGTAATGATCGGTGAAATCGGTGGTAACGCTGAAGAAGATGCGGCTGCTTACATCAAAGCACACGTAACTAAGCCTGTTGTGTCTTACATTGCTGGTGTAACTGCACCTGCTGGTAAGCGTATGGGCCACGCTGGCGCGATCATCGCTGGCGGTAAAGGTACTGCAGAAGACAAATTTGCTGCATTAGAAGCAGCTGGCGTGACAACTGTCCGCTCGCTAGCTGATATCGGCAAAGCGCTGCGTACTCGTACTGGTTGGTAAGCTAAACCGTTCGATACTAAAAGGCGCCTAAGGCGCCTTTTTTATTGGCTGTATAAGACAGGAATGGGATTGAGCTAACACCATGAAGACTAGATATTTTTTCTTCTACGGGTTAGATTGATGCTTCTCTACTCAGCAGTCGCCTGCGCCATGGGCGAGCATAGCGTGATGAGAGCCATTAACCATGAGCTAAGTGCTTATGGCTTCAGTGCTGTTTCTGCAAAATATCTTGAATTCAAATTTTTATCACACGGTTGCAGCCTATCGCTGCGAGCGTATTTGTATTATGGGGCTTACTGCATTGGGGGAGGGTAAGCCACTGAGTCGATGTTAGCCTGAGTCACGGCTTGAACATCACGTTTCTTTACGAGGGAAAGACTGTGAAAACACCTAAAATCATTATTTCGGAAATCGATTTAGAAAGACTAGAGCGATTATTGGAGTCACTGCCGGCAAATGCGTTTCCGGGCAAAGCGGCATTGGAGGCTGAATTAGACAGGGCCGATATCGTGCCTGCATCTCAGATGCCAGCAAATGTGGTGACCATGAATTCGGAAGTGAAGTTTAGCGTTTCATCCAGTAATGAAACCTTCTGTTTACGGTTAGTGTATCCAAAAGACATCAATGGCGCGGGCACGATTTCTATTTTGGCGCCGGTGGGGAGTGCATTATTAGGGTTGTCTCAAGGCGATGAGATTGAATGGCCAGGCCCTGGTGGTTCTATGGTAAAAGTGCGTATTGAAGAAATCCTGTATCAGCCTGAGCGCAGTGGTGATTACCACCGTTAAGCTTAAGCTTAAGGTTCTGGCGTAGTGTCGTTGACGTTACGCCAATAGTAACCATTTATCGATAGGCTGATGTATTAAGCGATCCATTTTTGAAGGAGTAAAGATGATAACCCAAACTGAACGATTAATTATTCGGCCATTTACTGAGCAAGATTGTGAAGCCCTGTATTTGATGAACAGTAATCCGGCGATGCTGAAATACATTCCCACTGCTGCTTTTACGTCTCGTGAGCAGGCGGTTGAGTTATTTCACCAGGTGATCCAAGCCGATTATCAGCAACATGGTTTTGGTCGCTGGGCGGTAGAGCATAAAGCCGATAAACGTGTGATCGGTTTTTGTGGCCCGAAATTCATTGCAGAATTTAATGAAGTCGAACTGGGTTATCGTTATTTCCCTGAGTATTGGGGCACAGGGATTGGCACTGAGGCCGCATCTGCTGCATTAGCCGAATTTAAGCGTTTTGGCATAGAGCAGACAATTGCACTTATCTTAGAAGGGAATCTCGGTTCAGAAGGCGTGGCTAAGCGAGTGGGGATGCACTGGCGCGAGAAAAATGAGTTTATGGGCCATAAAGTGAATATCTACGCCAAGCTATTATAACGATTTGCCGATTAACATCATCCAATAAAAAAACCAGCCTAAAGCTGGTTTTTGTGTCTCGGCGATGAAAGCTGAAGTCGACTAAGCGTCGTTATGCTCACAGGTATCATTGGTGCAAGTGCCGTACAAATATAAGCTGTGATTCGTCAGCTTAATGTTGTGTTTCATGGCAATTTCATCTTGACGACGTTCGATAACTTCATCTGAAAACTCAATCACTTTGCCACACGACAGGCAAACTAAGTGATCATGGTGATGCTGAGTTGAGAGTTCGAAAACAGCTTTACCGCTTTCAAAATGGTGACGACTGACAATGCCAGCATCATCAAATTGGTTTAACACACGGTAGACGGTGGCTAGACCAATTTCTTCACCCAAATCCAGCAGCTTCTTGTACAAATCTTCTGCACTGATATGTTGGTTTTCAGGTCCTTGCATCAGTTCTAGGATCTTGACTCGTGGCAGGGTAATTTTCAAACCCGCTTTTTTTAGCGCTTGATTTCCATCTGTCATTGCTAATCTCTTGATTGCAGAACCAATAGGTTCATCCGTGGATAGTGTTTGCCATTATAGGGGCTCAGGTTGAAAACTTAAACCTTTGTTCTGGCTTTATAGCGCGATATGCAGATAAATTGTGTCAATAGGCGTTAAATCACAATATTTTGCGGCAATTCAAGCATAGTTTTTGTATGGTTATACCAAGGAATAATATTCACGGCTGCCAAAGTCAGTAAGAATAATTCAAATAAATAAAATAATAAGGAATCGGCATGTACCAGCAAATTGTGGTGTTAACCGGCGCGGGGATCTCTGCGGAATCGGGATTACGCACCTTTCGCGATCAAGATGGTTTGTGGGAAGAACATCATATTGAAGACGTTGCCACACCTGAAGGGTATGAACGTGATGCTGAACTTGTGGAACGCTTTTACAATAGTCGTTGGCAGCAATTGCACAGTGGTACGGTTGAGCCCAATGCCGCGCACCTTGCCTTGGCAAAGTTAGAGGCAGAATTTCAAGGTCAGTTATTGGTCGTGACCCAGAATATTGATGATCTGCATGAGCGTGCGGGTTCACGTCGATTGCTGCACATGCATGGCGAACTATCCAAAGGCCGTTGTCCGCGTTCGCGTCAGACTTTTATTTTACGTGAGCCTTTTGGTGCCGATAACTGTTGTACCTGCTGTATTCCTGCCCAGCGTTTGCGCCCCCATGTGGTGTGGTTCGGTGAAATGCCCTTAGGGATGGATCGAATTCACGATGCGCTCGATAACTGCGACTTGTTTATTGCCATTGGCACCTCTGGTACTGTTTATCCTGCCGCAGGCTTTGTCGATACCGCTAATCATCACGGAGCGCAAACGGTTGAAGTGAATATGATGGCACCCGATAGACACAGTCAGTTTCAATACCATCTCACGGGCAAAGCGGGGGAGTTAGTGCCTCAGTTGGTCGAGACTATTTTAGCGGGTAGAGTGATTGGCAGTGAGTCGAACGCATGAGTGATAAAATCGCGATTATTATGCGTGGCTTACCGGGCAGTGGTAAGTCACATTGGGTTGAAACTTATATTCTTTCCCTTGCTTTAGAAAAAGCCATTGGCGTGCGCCAACGCGGTGTCTTTTCGACCGATAGCTTTTTCTACCATCAAGATGAATACCGTTTTGATGCTAAGAGGTTGCCTGAGTATCATCAATGTAATCTGACGGGGTTTATTCAGGCACTGTCTTCAGGCGAGCCCGTGGTCATTTGTGACAACACTAATCTGTGCCGCTGGGAATACATGGCCTATGAAGCGGCGGCAAAAGCCTTAGGTTATCAAGTTAGAATTGTGCTTGTGGGCGAACCGAGTAATCCTGCCCATCAGTTGGAATGCGCCAAACGGAATCGCCATGGCGTACCTTTGGCGCAAATTCAACGTATGGCAAAGGTATTTGAAGATTTTTAATCTAAGTGGCTGAGTCATCATGAGTGTTGTGACGCTTTTGTCGCGGTAAATCTGATTAGGCCTTTGCCTTTTATTTTACCTATGGCCCGCGATGTTTTCGTCCTGTCATTTTTCGTCCTGCCACATTGTAGTAGTACTCTGTTTCGAATCATTGCTTTTGTGTAATGCCATTTGCCATTTGCCATTTGCCATTTGCCATTTGTCTTATCTCTTCGACCGTGAGCGTTAAGCTTGATCCCAAAGACAGTTTATCCACTTGAGTCAGCGTATAATGGCCTTTAGATAATGTGTGGCACTGACGGGTTAATGCTCGATTGCAGCATGTGTTATATCGTTGACTGCGCGTAGGCGAAGTACATCAAAGGAAGAGCCATGCTCACTAAAGTTTTACTGACATTCTTAATCATGGCTGGTGCTTGGTTTTTGCTGATGAAGCGCCAGCGACATATTGTGCCTCAGGCCGCGAATATCAGCACTAAACGTTTAAGTGAACCCCTGTGGCGTCGTTATCTGCTCACTGGCGTGTTTGTGGTGCTCGGACTGAGTGTACTCAGTTATAGCGTTTGGTATTGGCGCGACCAGCACACAATAGTCACGGTAAGAATCGTGTCACCCAATGCTGACAACAATGGTGAGTATCGCGTGCGCAAAGGCGATATTTCAGATTCGAAAATGGTGACGATCGATGGCATCCATATTCGCTTTTCGACCCAAGAACGGCTGACGATCATCGAGACCGATTAAGGCATATTTATTTTACTAAATTATCCTTCGCGCCTTTTCATTGCCAACTTATGCGGTAAACTAGCGACAATTTTTTAGCCTGCACTTAAGTGGGATCGTTAACTTAAGTTTTTTTCAGGAGGACAAATGATTACTGCTTATGTGTATGAAAATCGTCACCTTACTGTGACAGAGCTCGGCATACTGGACAGTATTCCCGCGTCGACCATTTGGTTAGATCTGTATAAACCCGATGATGCGGAGCGAGAATGGTTAAGTCATTTTTCTGTTGAAGAAGTGCCTGACGAAGAAGATATCAATGAAATTGAGGCCTCTGCACGTTTTTATCAAAACAGCGACGGCTTGCACATCAATTCGTTATTTCCCCAGCGTGTCGGCCAAGATGTGCGTGGTGTTAACGTGTCCTTCAACCTTCGGGCCAATTTTTTACTGACAATCCGTGAAGAAGACGTCGGTCTTATCCGCTTGCTACGTAACTATTTACGTTTGGGCCGGTTAGACGTGTCGACGCCGCAGGAATTATTTCTCGAATTATTTAATCTGAAAGTGGATTATCTGTCTGACTTAATCGAAGACGTTTACACTGTTCTCGAAAATGTCGGTGAGCAAGTGTTTGATAACGATGAGCTTGACGATGTATTTAAGCTCATCACTCTGCAAGAAGACTCCAATGGTAAAATCCGTTTGAGTTTGCTCGATACCCAGCGTTCACTGCGTTATATGCAGCGTTACTATCGTGGTCAGCTATCCGATGAGCACTTGAAGGATTTGCGGGAAATGTTATCGGATATCGAGTCGCTGATGCCCCACAGTCAATTTATTTTCGATAAATTAAACTTCTTGCTTGATGCGGCCATGGGTTTCAGTGGCCTGCAACAGAACAAAATCATTAAAATCTTCTCGGTTGCCGCTGTGGTGTTTCTGCCGCCAACCTTGATTGCCAGTAGTTATGGGATGAACTTTACCAGTATGCCTGAGCTTGAGTGGCAATACGGTTACCCTATGGCGATTATGATGATGTTAGCCAGTGCCGCCGGTACTTACTTCTTCTTTAAACGTAAACATTGGTTATAAGTCAGCCGCTAGACGTGTTGGTTTTGTCGAATAAAAGAATAAGGGTCGAATATTATATTCGACCCTTATTCTTATCACTGTGATTTAATCACTTCACTTGATTTAATGAGCTTTATGTCACGAGTCTAACTCTATGACTTTGATTAAATCAGTGCCGCCAGTTATGCACCAACTGTAAGGCTATTTAACTCAGTCATCATTTACGACTGTCACCACCAAAGTAGTAACTCACTCGTTCGCGGGGATTCAAGTACTCGTGAACTTTTTCAGGAAGCGCCGCAGGCGGTAAGCAGCGCACTATGCTTATCCCTTCAATCTCTAAATCAACGATAGGCGCTTGATCTTTAGGGACTAACGCATCGTAAACCAATATCTTAGGGCATAGCAGTTTAGTTAAGTTAACCGACATCACCATGGCATATTGTCCGCTGGATAATTCCACCACACTGCCGGGAGGATAAATGCCGAGCATCTTGATCATCTTGCCAATGTATTCTTGATTAAGCTTAGTTTTGTATTGCTTGTATAAATGTCCCAGAGCGGCATAGGGCATTCTGGCTTTGCCCTGTTGGCTTGGATAACACAGGGAGTCATATTCGTTCACTACCGCAATCAATTGCGAAACTTTATCGAGAGCCTCTTCCTTTAGGCCTTTGGGATAACCACTGCCATCGAGACACTCGTGATGATTGGTGATGGGAGCCAAGGCCGCTTGGGGGAAATTATCGGCTAATTTGAGCAGTTCAATCCCAAGTAACGGATGCTGCTTGATGAAATTAAGCTCTGGCGCCGACCAAGGAGTCGATTTTTTAAGAATTTGGGGTGGAATTTTTAATTTACCCACATCGTGGAATAGGGCACTGAGACCCACAGTTTCAATCTCACTTCTATCCCATTCCAGTTCTTTAGCGATCAGCATAGAAAGAATCGCGACGTTCAAAGAATGGTAATAAATACTTTCGTCTTGCTTGGCATCGCTCATTAAATGCAGCACTAAGTTATCTGAATTAAGCAGCTGTTCGACGATGGAGTGTACTAAATCTTTGGCGTCATCGACCGCATTTAAGGGGCGATTACGCAGCTTAGAGATGAGGCTGCGCATCATGGCTACCGAACGGGTAAAGTTTTGCTCGGTTTTATGAATATCGCGGCGTAATTTTTTTTGCACTTCGATTTGTTCGGCCTTGTACTGATCCATGTCGTTTTTAAGCACATTGATCTCAGCACTTGGCGGTAATTTGATTGGGTTGACCGCATCAGCATGTAACGGGGCGACGTCGCTACGTTCTAAATCGACGATGACATGTTCTATGCCCAGATTTTTAATCAACTCGATTTGCGCAGCTTGTTTAATATGAAAGCTACTGAATAAAAAGGGATGATCTTTCCAAGCCACGGGCAAACGCACAAAGTTGCCGACTTGAAGTTGATGGACTGAGACTTTACAGCTTTTTTTCATATTCTTGTTATCGTGAAGCCTAATGTGGTTATTTTATCTCAATGATGCTGCTTTACAATTACTTAACTAACATGTCAGCATAGTAAGCCTAGAAAGTAGCCAATCCATTGAGGAAGTATGGACTTTATTGAAGTATACCCTAATGCGTTGCCAAACGACTTGTGTGACCGTCTCATTCTGGCATTTGAGCAACATGCTGGCGTTGTCGACGGACAAACGGGCAATGGCGTTGATCTGGAGAAGAAGATCAGCCGCGATTTGACCTTAGATAGTTTCGCCGACTTGCAGCCCCTCAGAAACGAACTCTTAGGTTATACCTTAAAGGGCGCGGTAGATTATTTCACAAAGTATTCAATGGCGTTAATGGGCGCGGTCGCTGTGTCTGTGAGTGATGAACAAGGCCAACCCGCGACGCTAACCCCTGCTAATTTTGCAGCGCTGGGTGCGCCTAGAGCCGATGGTTTAGTCAAGTATTTGTATCGCAGTGGCAGTATTAATGTTCAAAAGTATCAGCAGAATAAAGGCGGTTATCCCCACTGGCATTCGGAGCAATTCCCGCAAAATGGTCACAATGAAGCCTTGCATCGCGTCGTGCTTTATATGTTTTATTTAAATGATGTGGAAGCGGGCGGTGAAACCGAATTTTATTATCAGCAGCGTAAAATTTCCCCGAAAAAAGGCACTATGGTGATAGCACCAGCGGGATTCACTCATACGCATAGGGGCAATAAACCCGTGAGTGGTGACAAATACATTGCCACCTCTTGGATCATGTTTAATCGAGCTGAGCAGTTATACGCTGTGATTGCCTGATAAAGTTCACTATTCACACATAGTTACACATCCTTGTTTTAACTATTTGTATTTAGCCTTTGTTGTGAGCTATCCCTGTCCTTAAACAGGGATACTGATCCTAAAGAGTGCACCTTCTAAGCGGCTTTCCTCAATTTTTAAACTACCACCGTAGCTGTGAACGATTTCATCACATACGGCTAATCCGATACCTTGTCCTGGTGACTGGGTATCGGCTCGCACGCCGCGTTGGATAATCTTCTGTCTAAGGCTTTCTTCGACACCTGGGCCATCATCTTCGACGATAAGTTCAAACTCACCTTGTGAATTAATCTTAGCCAATACATGTACTTGGCTGATACATAAGCGGAAAGCGTTTTCCATCAGGTTACCACACAGCTCCATCAAGTCGCCCTTGTTGCCGGGGAACATTAAGGAAGGGGGAATGCTCGCTGAGAACTGCACTTGCTTATCGCGGTAAATTTTAAATAACATTTGCGCTAATTGATCGACTAAGGGCGCAATCACAGTCTGTTCTTGCTTCAGGCCTTGGCGGCCTAACATGGCGCGTTTTAATTGATATTTGACCAGCTGATCCATCTGGCTGACCTGTTCCATGATTTTTTCGCTCGCCGATTGTTTACTCAAACTGGCGTCATCTGTGATGGCATGCACAGCGGCTAAGCGGGTCTTAAGGCTGTGTGCTAAGTCATTCATGGCATTTTGATAGCGCTGTTGTTGGGCGCTCGATTGTTGCAGCATTTGGTTGAGTGCTTGAGTTACGCCTTCGAGTTCAACAGGATAACCCTCAGAAAGTGATTTACTCTTACCTTGGTTAATCGATTGCAGTTCATTCTGCATCCGTACTAAGGGGCGCATTCCCCAATAGGCGGCGCTGACCAATAGAATTAACGCTAAGGCTAATACCATGGCGAGTCGAATATAAGTGCGTTTACTGAACTTACTGTATTCCTGCTCGAGCTTGGCGGCATCTTTGAGGACGAGCAGGTTGTAATGTACGCTAGCAATTTCCACCGCGAGCAAATAGACGAAGTAACCTCTGTCATCGGCCATAGTAAGATAATAGGGCGGTGAGTCGTTGCGAATTTCGTTAAAACGCTCGCAAGTATCAAATAAGCCACGGTCTACCGCGAGGGATGAAGTCCAAACCTGTTTGAATTTTTCATCACAACTCGCAATCACATAGCGTTCTTGCTTATTATTTTCCTCTAGCCACGCACTGGTATCTGGGATGAGATCGTGCTCCCGTAATTCGGCGGCGACTTGGGGGATTTCGGCAATGAGTTGTGCGGTTTCTTCGTTATAACTATTCTGCGCATGCAGGATATTGACCATCCATGCGAGCCCAAAACCCACTAAGGCAATAATCGATAGTGAGGTGAGAAACATCCGCGTCAGCAGACGTTTCTTAAATTTTAATCTTAATTGCATGGCAGGTTAAATTTATATCCTTGGCCGCGAATGGTGACGATGGGATTATCAATGCCATCGCGGGTCAGTTTTTTGCGCAGCCGGCTGACCATGACTTCAATGGTGTTTGGATCGCCTTCTTTATCGCCATATATCACATCGAGCAAACGTTGTTTGGCAACTACCTCGTGGCAATGACGCATTAAATATTCGAGGATTAAATATTCAAAGGCCGTGACTTCCATGATTTCATCACTCAAGGTGACTTGTTTGGCGGCGAGATCGAGCTTCAATTCCCCACTGCAAATTACCGGTTTAACAAAGCCTGCACTGCGGCGTACTAAGGCATCTAACCTAGCGACGAGTTCTTCTTTTTGAAAGGGCTTAACTAAATAGTCATCGGCTCCGGCATTTAGGCCTTCGACCTTATCCTGCCAATTGACACGTGCGGTGAGGATTAATATCGGCGCTTTAAGATCGGCTTCTCTGAGTTGTTCAATTAAGCTAATGCCATCTTGGTCGGGTAATCCTAAATCGACAATTGCGACATCGATCGGGTAATTTGTGGCCTGATAGAAACCTTCTTTGGCTGTGAGCGCCACTTGAACTTGATTGCCGAGATCGCTTAATTGCACTTTTAAGTGGTGGGATAAAATAGGATCGTCTTCAACAACCAAAATTCTCATAATATACATGCCTTAATGTGGATGATCTAAGCCTTAGCAAAGCAGTCTACGCAAAATCACACTGATAACCAAATAGAGTCTTAGCATATCTTAGTCGAACTTAACCTTTGCTGACCGAGCGGAACTTGTGGTCAAAATAAGAACTTATTTATTGTTGAATAAGAAAGTATTACCGCAAAAAGTATTAGCGTATCGGTGAATTCCCCCAAGGAGACTTTTGTCTTCTGATCCGCAAAATGCCGTTACCACAGATAATTGCACCTAAGGTAAATAGCATCACCGCCATCATAATAAAAGATAATCTCAACCAAGGCGCTTCTTGCGCTAAACGCATTTGTATCGCTTCAATCGTGGTGACACCCCAGACGGTAAAGACACTCACAAATAATAGAACTTGTAATAAACGCAGTAAATAAACCGAATTAAAGCATAAAGCTAAGGGGGCTATTGCAAAGGGGATAGCAAAGTTGATTTGTTCATAACGTACTAAGTGGGCACACAATAGCCAGCACGCTATCAGGATCCAAAGACTTCTCCACCACATTTGTTCAACTCCAATTAACGTATCAAAATAGTAAACATAATGTATCTAAAAACAAACTTCCGTACTATTGGCATGTTCACATTTTGCTAATTTTAGAAAAATGAATTGGCATCATTAATGTAAACAAACAGCGCAGGTTTAAGTGTGAACAAAAAATATAAATAAAAACGCCCAACACAGAGGCTGGGCGTGATGGGTATTTAACTAAGGCTAGTTAGATTTATCTGAATGATGAACTTGCTCATCAAAACTTCTAGCAGCCTTACCCGCTTGTGTGTTGTTAAACACTTGCTCGTTAAATTCACCTTCAGATTTCGCAATAATCACTGTTGCGACACAGTCGCCCGTCACGTTAACTGCGGTACGTACCATGTCGAGTAGGCGATCAACACCGATAATCAATGCAATACCTTCAACCGGTAAGCCAACTTGATTCAATACCATGGCCAGCATGATAAGTCCAACACCCGGAACGCCAGCTGTACCAATGGATGCCAATGTTGCTGTCACCACAACGGCGGCATAATCGGTGAGCGAGAGTTCAATGCCAAAAACCTGGGCGATAAATACAGTGGCCACACCTTGCATAATTGCAGTGCCATCCATATTAATGGTCGCACCTAAGGGGAGCGTGAAGGCAGCAATCTTATTATCGACACCTAATCTATGCTCAGAGGCTTCTATGGTAATAGGTAAAGTGGCATTTGAACTTGCTGTTGAGAAGGCAAACAATTGCACATCGCGCATTTTACGAATAAATATGAATGGATTGAGGCCTGAGAAGAGTTTTAGAAGTGTCGGATAAACAATAAACGCATGGACCAGTAATACACCGAGAACTACGAAGAAATATTTAACTACGCTACCAAAGGTCTCTAAACCGAGCGTTAATGCTAGTTTTGCCATCAGCGCAAACACACCATAAGGTGCCAATTGCATAATCAGTGTCACGACGCGCATTATGACTTCATTTAAATCTTCAAACAAAGCCGCAACTCGTTTACCTCGCTCACCAATATGGGCAATAGCAAAGCCAAAAATAACCGCAAAAATAATGATTTGCAGCATATTTCCTTCACTCAATGCCTGCATCGGATTGGTGGGGACTATATTGATAATCACGCTTGAAAGACTGGGCGCTTCTTTGGCAATGTATTCCATTTTTTCTGAAGCGAGTGAAGCGTTCCCAGGATGTATAAGGACGGCACTGACAATCGCAACTACGAGAGCAATTGCGGTGGTGAATAAATAGAAAGCAAGGGTTTTGCCCCCTAAACGGCCTAATTTTGAAGGCTCACTCAGTGAGCAAGTGCCACAAACTAATGAAATAAAGACTAAAGGAACAACTAACATTTTTAAGCTGGAGATGAAAATGGTACCGATAACATGTAAAAAACCTTCGGTAATATAGTCTTTTACGATATCGCTTTCTGGAAAGGCATTGCGGAGTATGAGACCTAAGACAATACCTGTTCCCATACCGATCAGAATTTTACTTGTAAGGCCGAGTTTATTTTTTATCGAAATTGCCATGGGGAGTCCTGTGTGTTTTTTATACATTCTATTTTTTGGCGCTCACAAGACTAGCAAGAAAACGGCGAAGATGAAATGACAGATAGCGTTAAAGTATTTGTGTTATTTGTGAAATAAAATAAGGTTGTAGCGAGTAAAATTGGTGAAAATTGTGTAATGTTAGCCTATAAGTAATAAGCGTCTAGCTTAAGTATCATCATCAGAGTAACAGGGAGCCTGACAATGAAGTCAGCGTATAAGGTTTTTCTCGCAGGATTGTGTTCACTTTTTTTAATTGCATGTGGTGGTGGAGGCAGCATCTCCGATGATGGAGGGACAACGCCTACACCGGGTGTTGTTACTGTCACTCTCAGTATTTCTAATAGCGATAGTGTTTCTGTCGCTACCCCTGCGGAAGTAAAAGCAACGGTTGTGGATTCTAAGACTGGACCTCTAGCAGGTGTAGTTGTTTCATTTAAATTAGATAACGACGCTTTAGGCTCATTTACTCCCTCAACTGGGACGCAATTAACGGACTCATCTGGCGTTGCAACGGTTAAGCTAGATACTGCAACTTTAGCTGGTGCTGGAAATGTAACGGCGAGTGTTGCGAGTGGGGCCTCCATAACCAAGGGTTTTTATTCAAAAGGTGATGGTGTAGTTCAGCCTGGAACGGGCAATAAACTTAAACTATCATTACAAAATGCCCAAGGACAAACTATAACAAAAATTAGTTCTGCGGTACCTGGTACCGTTAGTGCTATATATACTAATGGTTTAGATGAACCATTAGTTGGGAAGGTGATAACTTTCACTTCAAACTTAGGTAAATTTTCACCGCTATCAGGCACTGCACTTACCAATGCTCAAGGACTTGCTAAAATAGCAATTACAGCTGGTTCAGTTGCTGGAGCTGGTAATATTATTGCTAAAGTTGATGAAAATACTGAATCGCTTGGATTTGAGACATCGGGTGATGAAGTTGTTATTAAGCCAATTGATGCGTATAGCATTGCGCTAACAATTTCTGATTCACAGGGCCAAGAGTTAAGAAATATCAGCCATGTTGTTCCAGGAACTGTAATTGCGACTTTATTGAAAGACGGTATTCCGACAAGCTATCAAACAGTCGTATTCAATTTGACTGGACAAGGTACATTAAATCCTTCTTCAGGAACGGCATTAACAGACCTAAATGGTCATGCATCTGTAACGTTAATTACTGGAACAAATGCTGGTGCTGGAACGGTTACAGCTAGCTTCTCCCTTGATAATGAAACAATAACGGATAGCTTTAACTTTGAAGTCGCTGGCGATGCACCTGGTGGAAATGGCGAGGCTAATTCCTTATCAATTCAATTGACAAATAGCCAGACGGGATTACCAACTACTAATGTCAGTGCGGCACAACCGAGCAAAGTAACAGTTACTTTAGTTGATAAAGATACCACTCCATTAGTTGGTAAAGTAGTGAGCTTTAGTAGTTCCTTAGGTAACTTCCTTCCAACGAAAGGAACTGCTTTAACAGATGCAATTGGCCGAGCTTCTATTACTTTAACTGCTGGTAGTGTTGAAGGTGCAGGTGAAGTCACTGCAAGTTATGGTACTGCGAAGGCTATTGTCGGTTTTGTAACCGCTGGTGATGATATAGACCCTATAGAAGCAAGCCCAGAAATCAGTTTTGATATATATGATTGTAATGGTGTGGTTGCATGGGATAAGGCACTAAAGAACTTTGAAGTTTGTAAGATAACAGACAATATTACAAACGATAAACCCGGTATTATTGGTGTTAAAGTTACGCGTTCTGGTAGTACGCAAGCTCTACAGCAAGTACTTGTTACTGCCGCAACAACCTTAGGAGCTATTAGCCCTAATTCGGGGACAGCCATCACGAATGCTGATGGTAAAGCTATTCTTGATTTGTACGCAAATGGTAACGTAGGGGCTGGCGAAGTCTCTTTAAAAGTGAAAGATGCTACCTCAACTAAAGCGTTTGAAATTGGTAGAGTAAATATTAGCCTCGATATAAAAACAAGTGTAGGCAATAAATCTTTACCAGCAGGTGGGTCTACCATTGTCGAAGTTACGGTTTTCAATCCTGATGGTTCATTATCGACAGGTCAACCTTTCACTCTAGAATTTTCATCAGAATGTGTTGCTGCTGGTAAAGCTGTCATTGATTCGCCTATAGTCACTAATGCTGGTAAAGGTTATTCGACTTATCGTTCAACAGGATGTAGTGGATTAGATACAATATCTGTTTCAGCTGTTACTGGTGGCGGCTCAGTGTCTAAGACAACTCAAATTACAGTTGATACAGTAAAAGTTGGAGCTATTGAGTTTATTTCTGCAACACCTAATCAGTTGGCTCTGAGTGGCACTGGTGGAATTGCAGGAGTAGGCGCACGTAGTGAGACGTCTGTTGTTCAATTCAAGTTATTAAATGAAATTGGTCAACCTGCTAGCCAGCAAAGAGTTTGTTTTGAATTGAGTACCGAAGTAGGAGGCATGACATTATCACCATCACCTCTTGCTGAGGATTATCTAGCATGTAGCAATATGCCTCAACCTGGAGATGCTGAGTACCCTTCAGATCTGAGCCTACCGAATAAATATGCTGTGGCTTACACGGATGCATTTGGCCAAGTTTCAGTTACGGTAAAAGCTGGTGATATTCCTACACCTGTAAAAGTATTTGCTTTATGGTCTGGTAGTACTGGCAACGGTCATGATGCAACTATTTCTAATATTTCAGATGAGTTAGTTGTATCTACAGGACTTGCTGATAATGATAGTTTCTCTTTATCTGCAACTATTCTTAATCCTGAAGGATGGGATCACGACAATGAGCAATCAATAATTAATGTTTTAGCTGCAGATCATTTTAACAACCTTGTTCCTTCTGGTACTCGAATCAGTTTTAGAACGGAGGGAGGTGGTATTGATAGTTCATGTGTTACTGGCTCCAAGGATAATGGTGCAGGTATATTAATTCCTAATGGCGGTTGCTCTGTGACTTGGCGAAGTCAAGATTCACGTCCTTTCAAAGGGACTACAGTGATTTGCCCTAATGGTGGGTTTAATGGAATTATCACTCCCCCATGTACAGGTAATAGTTATGCTCGCTATCTTGACGGTACTAATTCAGTTATTGCAGAACCACGTCCGGGTAGAACGACAATTACGGCTTACGCGATTGGAGAAGAGAGTTTTGTTGATTTAAATGGAAATGGGTTATTTGATGAAGGTGAAGATTTTAGTGATTTATCTGAAGCGTTCACAGATCATAACGAAGATGGTAAATATCGAGGTTCACCATTACCTGCAGGTGCGGTTAAAGAAGAATTTGTTGATTATAATATAAGCGGTTCTTTTGATGTTGCAGATGGTAAGTATACTGGTTTACTTTGTGCGCAAGGCTCTGAGGCAAAATGTACTGATACTGGGAGTGATAATTTTAAAGCTCAGTTGAATGTATTTAGAAATCTTCCATTAGTCATGTCTGGCAGTACTCCCTTCATGAGACTGGTGAATATAGATGCAGTAACTGGAAGTATTACCCCTGTGCAACCGATTGATTTAACTGTCGATGCACCACAAACTGTTTATTTATTCCTTTCAGATATAAATAATAATACGCTTCCATTTGGAACCACGATAACAGGGACTGCAGATAATGGTGTATTAAGTTCAGTAACCTCAACTTATACAATAGGAAATAATACCTCTAATAAACCATTGCTATATCCTTTTACTATTGGTTTAGAAACCTCTCCAAACAAGAAAACAATTGGACAATTAACTATTACGGTTAAAACCCCTTTGGGTGAACCATTAGCTGTGTCTGTAAACGTGATAGATGCTGGTTGATGATTTATTTTGGTTAGTACAGAGAAAACGCCCGACTATCATTCGGGCGTTTTTCTTCGTAATGTTTGCTTAGTGTGAAATATAAATTGCCAGCGTTATTCTAACGCTGGAACTGATACACGCTACCTAGTTTCATGATTTGCGTGAGCTCATCTAATGCAGTGCGTGATTCGATGATTAGCTGAGGGTCAGCAAGATCTTGGGTGGTCAATCTGTCACGGTAATGTTTGTCTACCCAAAGGTTTAAACGTGCAAATAAGGCATCATTCATCAGAGTGTGTTGATTTACGGCCGCGACTTCCATCTCATTCATTGCAACACGCAAACGCAGGCAGGCGGGGCCGCCGCCGTTTTGCATGCTTTGTTTTACGTCGAAGTAAAGCACTTGCTTAATGGGGGTGTTTAGTGTCAGTAGTTCATTCAAATAGGCAAATACTGCCGGATTTTCTTGGCAATCGGTTGGGGCAATAATGGCCATTTCACCAGAAGGAAGCGTAATAATCTGGGTATTGAATAAATAGCTTTTGACGGCGTCGTTAATCGCCACTTTAGTGGTGGGCACTTCAATGAAATACAGTTCGGTATCGAGCTTACGTTTAATTTCATCAATTTTATGTTGGGTATTTAAGAAGGCTTGTTCATGGTAGAACAGCACATTTTGGTTACCGACTGCGATAACATCGTTATGGAATACACCTTGATCAATTACATCAGGATTCTGCTGGATGAAGACGCAATTATCCTCTTCAAGCTGATGTAAGCGTGCCACTGCCATCGATGCCTCTAAGGTTTGTCTAGCTGGATATTTTTGCGGTTTAGGGGCATTGGGATTGGTGGCTTCTTGCCCATAAACGAACAATTCTACACCGGCATGGCCGTACTCGTTGCATAGCCTAGTGTGGTTCGCCGCACCTTCATCACCGAAGCTATTATGTTCAGGTAAGTGACTATGGTGATGAAAAAAGTGGGGATCACTGAAAGTTGCTGTTAATATGCGCCCCGTTGTGAGGGGCTCGATGCTGCGATGCAGTTTATCGACTAAATTTGCTGGGGTGAAATGCAGTTTGCCGTCACGCGTATCTGCACTGGGTGAGACAGTTGCGGCATTGGCAGTCCACATACTGGATGCACTGCAGCAGGCATTAAGCAGCATAGGCGCTTCTTTCGCGGCCTGTATTAATACATTGGCGTCAGAGCCGGAAAATCCAATTCGGCGCAATGTATAGAGGTCTGGGCGCTCTTGAGGGGCTAACATACCTTGAACCATGCCCATATCGGCAAGTGCTTTGGCTTTTTGGAGTCCTTGTTTTGCAGCAGCTTTGGGGTTGGAAACTAAGGCGGCATTGCTGAGAGAGGCGACATTGCCAAAAGACAACCCTGCGTAATTGTGTGTTGGTCCAACGAGTCCATCAAAATTCGCTTCAAAGTGCTTCATTGCTTATCCTTGTGATAGGGAAAGTTATTATTTGTTCATATGGTCCCTGAGGGAACCCAGTATACTGAAGCTTTTCGAGTGCACAAGCGGACGGTTTTGTGCTCAAAGCGACTTTTTCACGATAAATGCATAACTATTTCTTGCTTGCTGGCAAATAATGAAATATTAGTTTTTAATTACGCATATTATATTTTTACATTTTTTCAACTTTGATTAAAAAGTGACTCGCTGGTACATATAAAAGAGGGATTAACTTGAAACTATCAGTACAACCCTCTATATATGGTGCCAATTTCCACCTTCTTGAGATTTTTTGGCGCAAATTAAACTATGGGTAAATCGCTAGTTATTGTCGAATCACCGGCCAAAGCTAAGACTATTAATAAATATCTTGGCAAAGAATTCATCGTTAAATCGAGCGTAGGTCACATCCGTGATCTGCCGACATCATCGACTTCAGAAGGCAATGAAAAGGTTAAATCCGCTGCCGAAGTTAAGAAAATGTCGCCAGAAGAAAAAGCTCAATATAAAAAGGTGAAAGATCAGCAAGCGCTGGTGTCTCGCATGGGCGTAAACCCTGAAAAGGGCTGGGCGGCTAAGTATCAAATTTTGCCGGGCAAAGAAAAGGTCGTTAAAGAGCTACAGGCACTTGCCGATTCCGCCGACCAAATCTATCTCGCAACCGACTTAGACCGTGAGGGAGAAGCTATCGCCTGGCATTTGCAAGAGGTGATTGGCGGTGATCCTTCACGGTATCAACGTGTAGTTTTCAACGAAATTACTAAGTCTGCGATTCAAGATGCCTTTAGCAAGCCGTCGACACTCGACACTAACATGGTTAATGCCCAGCAAGCTCGTCGCTTCTTAGACAGAGTTGTCGGTTTTATGGTGTCGCCACTGCTGTGGAAAAAAGTCGCTCGCGGTTTATCCGCTGGACGAGTGCAGTCGGTTGCCGTTCGCTTAGTGGTTGAACGTGAAAGCGAAATTAAAGCCTTTGTACCGGAAGAGTTCTGGGATGTACATGCAGAGCTGAGTACGCCCGCTCAAGAAGCCTTGCGGATGGAAGTGGTTAAGCATTTAGATGCGGCCTTTAATCCTATCAATGAACAGCAAGCGATGGCGGCGGTTCAAGCGTTATCCGCGGCGAGTTTTACCGTGCTGGCCCGCGAAGACAAAGCGACCCAAAGCAAACCTTCTGCGCCTTTTATTACATCGACATTGCAACAGGCGGCGAGTACGCGCTTAGGTTTCGGTGTGAAGAAGACCATGATGATGGCTCAGCGACTTTATGAAGCTGGTCATATTACTTATATGCGTACCGACTCGACCAATTTGAGTCAAGAAGCCGTTGAAAACTTGCGTGATATGATTGCCAAAGAATTTGGTGATAAATATCTACCCGCTGAACCCATTCGTTATGGTTCTAAGGAAGGCGCACAAGAGGCTCACGAAGCGATTCGTCCATCGAACGTTCATGTCCAAGCGGCGACCTTATCGGACATGGAGCGTGACGCTCAGCGCTTATATGAGCTGATTTGGCGACAGTTTGTCTCGTGTCAGATGACGCCAGCCCAATATGATGCCACTAAGTTGACCGTAAAAGCGGGTGACTATGAGCTCAAAGCAACGGGACGTACTTTACGTTTTGATGGTTGGACTCGCGTGCAAACAGCACTCAAGAAGAAAAACGAAGAAGACAATACGTTGCCATTTGTGGCACAAGGCGATGTATTAGCGTTAAAAGAGTTGCAACCTAAACAACACTTTACTAAACCGCCTGCACGATACAGCGAAGCTTCTTTAGTTAAAGAATTAGAAAAACGCGGTATTGGCCGCCCATCGACCTATGCAACTATTATTTCAACGATTCAAGATCGGGGTTATGTAAAAGTTGAGAATCGTCGTTTCTATGCCGAAAAAATGGGTGAAATTGTCAGCGAGCGATTAGTCGGCAGTTTTGCTGATTTAATGAGCTATGACTTTACCGCCAGCATGGAGCAAACATTAGATGATGTGGCCCGCGGTGAATTAGATTGGAAAAAAGTGCTCGATGGTTTCTATGCTGACTTTACTAAGCAATTAGAAAAAGCGGAGCTCGATCCCGAAGAAGGTGGCATGCGTCTTAACCAAATGGTAATGACGGATATCAAGTGCCCAACCTGTGGTCGCCCTATGGGTATTCGTACAGGAACAACTGGTGTTTTCCTTGGTTGCTCTGGTTACGAATTACCTCCCAAAGAGCGCTGTAAGACAACGATGAACCTTACGCCTGGCGTTGAGGCGATTAGCGAAAACAGTGAAGATGCCGAGACTGATGCACTGCGTGCGAAGCACCGCTGTAGTATTTGCGGCACAGCGATGGACAGTTACCTAATTGATGAGAAGCGTAAGCTACACGTCTGTGGTAACAACCCGATTTGTGAAGGCTATGAAGTCGAAGAAGGCCAATTCAAGATCAAAGGCTATGAAGGTCCGCTGATTGAGTGTGATCGCTGTGGCCACGACATGGAACTGAAAAACGGCCGTTTTGGTAAGTATTTTGGTTGTACCAATAGCGAATGTAAAAATACCCGTAAATTACTGAAGAACGGTGAGGCTGCGCCACCAAAAGAAGATCCTATCTATTTGCCTGATCTGAAATGCAGCAAATCGGATGCCCATTTCGTATTACGTGATGGTGCAGCAGGGATCTTCTTAGCAGCCAGCACTTTCCCTAAATCACGGGAAACCCGCGCACCTCTGGTTGAAGAGCTGGTTCAATACCGTGAGCTACTGTGGCCTAAATACCAGTATTTAGCCGATGCCCCCGTCACTGATGACGAAGGCAATAAAGCTGCGGTGAAGTTTAGCCGTAAGACGAAAGAGCAATACGTTGCGACTGAAGTCGACGGTAAAGCTACTGGTTGGTCAGCGCATTACGTCAATGGCAAGTGGGTGAGTGAGACTACCAAGAAAGCCAAGAAAAGCGCATAGCGGCGGATTGAGTTAGCTTAACGGCAAGAGAATAAAAAAGCCAAATCAATGATGACTTGGCTTTTTTGTTTCGATTTCTTTAGAGACTGATTTGATGCTGTAGACGATGAGCCAAAAATGTTGTTCGCTTGATTCGTACTCACTCACCACGCCCGATAACGCTGAAGAAGGAGTGGAAAGCGTGCCGCTAATTCAACTTAAAAGTCAGCAAATAGGAACTGATCACCATTTCTTTTTCGGTTGAAACAGCATGTCGATATCATCTTCTTCATTTTTAGGTCTTGGTGCACTGGGTTCAGATTGTTTCTGCGCGCCCATAATCTCATCAAGTAATTGTTTAGCCTCATCCACTTTACGACCAATGAAAGGGTCATTCGGTGTTTGTGCCTTAATCGCGTGCAATGTCGATAGGGCTTTAGTCACCATTTGTTTTGATGAACCATATTGCTTCATAAAACTGGCTGCTCTGGCTCGGGAAAGCATGGAATCAACATTGATCCTCAGCTGTAAACTGTCGATACGATTTTCTTCCTGAGCAAAAATGCTTGGGTCGACTTTACCTTTATTATGCTCAGCTCTGAGTATTGCCTTGAGCTTTTTCAAGGTTTGAACTAGCGCTAAAATTTGTTTGTCGTTATCGGGTAGTCTGAAATTCTCAATCGGTGGTGATTGAGGTTGACCAGACTGTAGGGTTGTTATTTGATTATTAATATCGGCTAGGCGGCGCTGATAATCAGACTGTTGCTGGCTAGAACTAATAGCTGTCGCAGCCTGTAAGGCATCTTGCACACGGCGGTACAAAACTAACACAATATTCGTGCTACAAGGTATCATCCCTGTGTTTGATAACACAGCTTCGGTTTCATCGATAATTGCTCTTTGACGGGCAAATTCAATGCGCCGCTCAGCCTCTACGCGTTCTTTTTGTTGTTGTAATACGTTAATTCCGATAACAAGCAGTAAAAGCGCACCGATGAGGATCAGAACCAAGGTGAATGACATAGATGTTCCATTATTTATCCAATTGAGCTAATGCTACAATAAATCAATAAACTAGCATAGTTATCTTAGCCTAGGTTATCATTTCTGTCGTATGAATCTGCAGACTTGTGCTCTATATTCCTATTTGCTTTAAATTTTACTATATACTATAACGATTGATTATAGCTGAGAGTGCTTTGAGGGCTCAGTTGTTAATGGCATTTTGCGTGTTTGGGACAAGGAAATAAGATGAAACTGCAACAACTCAGGTATATTGCTGAGGTCGTAAAACATAACCTCAATGTGTCGGCAACCGCTGAAAACTTGTATACCTCTCAACCAGGGATCAGCAAACAAGTTCGCATGCTTGAAGATGAGTTGGGTATCCAAATATTTGGTCGTAGCGGTAAGCACTTAACCCATGTTACACCCGCAGGTTTGCAAGTGATCAGCATTGCCAATGATATTTTAGGTAAAGTTGAGAGCATTAAGAAAGTTTCTGAGGAATATACTAAGCCCGATCAAGGCGAGTTGAATATTTCCACGACAGACACTCAGGCGCGCTATGCATTGCCGACGATCATTCGCCAGTTTATAGATCGTTACCCTAAAGTGAATTTACACATGCACCAAGGGACGCCGGCGCAGATCAGCGAACAGGCCGCGCGCGGTGATGCGGATTTCGCCATTGCGACCGAAGCAATGCATTTGTATTCCGACTTGATTATGCTGCCATGTTATCACTGGAATCGCTCCATCGTGGTGCCTAAAGATCATCCCCTTGCGACTCGTAGCTTAAATAATCCGATTAGCATCGAAGAGTTAGCGCGCTTCCCCTTAGTGACCTATGTGTTCGGTTTTGACCGAGCCTCTGAAATTGAGAAAGCCTTTAATCGTGCCAATTTAGAGCCGCGTGTCGTCTTTAGTGCGACCAGCGCCGATGTGCTGAAGACCTATGTCCGTTTGGGATTAGGTGTGGGCGTTATCGCCTCTATGGCGATTGACCCTAATATTGATAAAGATCTAGTGGCGATTGATGCTGGCCATTTGTTTGCTCACAGTACGACTAAAATTGGCTTCAGGAAGGGCAGCTTCTTGCGTAGTTATATGTATGATTTTATTCAGCACTTTGCGCCGCATTTAACCCGTGACGTAGTGGAGAAAGCCGTCGCCTTACGGGACCAGCAGCTTATCGATGAAATGTTTGCTGATAAAAATTTGCCAATGCGTTAATTGGCGACGAGTTGCCGACATAAAAATGCCGCTAATTTAAGCGGCATTTTTGTGAGATGAGCGATTAAGATAAATCGACTTTATCCATTTCAAGTTGAGCAAGTGCTATAACAGCTTGGGTACGGTTGCGAACGCCCAGTTTTCTAAAAATGGCAGTCGCGTGCGCCTTGATGGTCGCTTCTGAAACGCCAAGATCGTAGGCAATTTGCTTATTTAACAAACCCTCGGCAAACATCTGCAGCACTTTATATTGCTGCGGCGTGAGATCGGATAATTTACTGGCCATTTTATCAACGGCATCGTCATCGATATCAATAATCTCAGTGCCTTTAGGTAACCAAATATCCCCGAATAACACTGCACTTAGCGCCTCTTTGAGGGTTTCCATCGAGGCCGATTTAGGGATAAAACCACTGCTGCCATAATGAATTGCACGGCTAATGGTATTGATATCCTCGTGGGCTGATATCACTACAACGGGTAGTTCGGGATAATGTGAGCGAAGATGGATAAGGGTGGAGTAGCCGTGTGATCCTGGCATCTGCAGATCCAACAGTACAAGATCGTAGTCGACACTACGGACATCCAATACAGATTGCAGTGCGTCAGCACTGTCGGCTTCAAACCATTGTGCATGTTCAAACGCTGTGGTCAGCGCTTGACGTAGTGCATTTCTGAACAATGGGTGATCGTCTGCGATAATAATATTTAAGTTTTCTAGCTTCATGGCTTTTATGATTATGTTCGGTGCGCGTGAAGATTGAACTCAATGTAACAGAAAAGTAATCAAGGATCCTATTGCTTTATTCATGAATTAGGACAAAATTTTGATATGTTTCTGGTTGTTAGACTTTGGTCGGTGTTATAAAAAACATATTTAAATTGCAAAGTCGCGATGAAAAGCCCGAGATGACGGGCGGTTTAGTGTCTTTCAATCGCCTAAAAACTATTCGTATGTCCACACTTGAGTGGGATTTCGTTGTTCGTCAACTGCGACAAAGGTGAACACACCACGTATGGCATGCTCTCGATGGTCTTGATACATGTCTTCGACATAGATGTTCACTTCAACTTTCAATGAAGTGTTACCGACATGGATCACCCGCGCGATCAGTTCGGCTAATGTGCCTGCGGGGATAGGTTTTTTAAAATCGATTCTATCAGAACTCACAGTTACTAAGGTTTTACGGCAAAAACGAGTTGCAGCAATAAAGGCCGTTTCATCCATCCACGCTAAAGCTTCGCCACCAAATAACGTATTGTGATGGTTGGTGATGGATGGAAATACCGCTTTGATTACCCGCGCTTCTGAGGAATCGATTCGCGTTTGAATCGCTTCTGGGAATTGTGCTTCAGAGTTTTCGGTTCGTGAGGTATTTTCGGTGTTTGGAGAAATGGGCGTAAGCGACATACAGCAACCTAAGGTAATGCAGCAAATAAGGCTGAATTATAGAGATTTTTAATTCTTAAAGATAGAAAACCACTTCACTTTGAGCCTCTAGCAGATTTTATTGTCGGTTTATTACTAACCTTTTAAGCGGCTATGCATAGCAGATAATATTTAAAACTCATTATTTAAGTATAAGCCATTAAAAGTAAAGTGATTTTTAAAATTTGTCATATCTAGTTATTTAATATAACACTTTAAAGGTTAACAAATTACTTACATTGAGCTACCTTGAATATTCCGCAGTAACCCCTTTGTTGTCATCTGACGTTGTATGTGCTCGTGTAAAGGACTATTTCGGTAACATACTATAATAAAAGAGGATTTCAACATGATCTGTAATATACCTTGGGTAATGAAGCAACAGCGATTCGCGTGGTTAATGGCCACAGCTATGGCGGGTTTCAGTTATTCTCAAACGGCTGCAGCAGTGAGTTGCCAAGACATAGCAGCTTGGAACAGTAGCCAAATCTATGCAACCGTCACGCCTGTAACCTACGATAATTATCTCTATCAAAATAAGTGGTGGACCCAGAATGAAAACCCTAGCCAAACAGGGCAGTGGGGCGTATGGGAAAACAAAGGCGTGTGTGATGGAGCGCAAAACCAAGCCCCTACACTGGTTATCTTGCAGCCGCAAAACAATGTGAGTGTGAATTTAGGGGATGTTGTCGTGCTGCAGGCCGATGCATCTGATGTTGACGGTACCGTTTCGAGCGTAAATTGGTTTGCCAATGGTCAGGCGGTAACGAGCCCTTGGACGACTAATGCGATCGGCAGTGTTCAGCTTAAAGCGGTAGCGACCGATGACAAAGGTGCGACGACCGAGAAAAGTGTTGTGCTAACCGTTATCAATGCTACGAGTGAAAACTTACCGCCTTCGACAGAAATTTTGTCACCTCTAAATGACAGCGCTGTCACTGTTGGCGACTCAGTAACCATTAGCGCGAATGCGAGCGATCCTGATACGGGTGATAGCATTACTAAAGTTGAGTTTTATCTTGATAGTCAATTGATTGCGACTGATAACAGTGAACCCTATTCGGCAACGTGGCAGGCCGTTGGAGTCGGTGAGCATCAAATACAAACCCGTGCCTACGATAGTCACAATGCCAGTGGCTTGTCGGCAATCATCAAACTCAATGTTGCCGCAGCTAATCAAGCGCCGAGCGTGACTTTAACCGCGCCGCAGGCCAACTTTCAAACAGATTTAGGCACGGTGTTATCACTCGCAGCAACTGCGACTGACAGTGATGGCGATGTGGCCAGCGTGCGCTTTTATGCTAACGGTGTGCTCGTTGCTGAAGATGCAACCGCGCCATACAGTGCACAATGGACTGCCATTGAAAACGGCGACATTCGTTTCACCGCTGAGGCTATCGATAATCTTGGCCTGACAACATTATCAACCGCTGTCATCGGCCGAGTAGGTCAAGCACCAACCGATAATGAGGCTTGCCGTCCTGAAGGCTTAGTGGGTGATTCAGTCTATTGCGATGTGTACGATCAACAGGGCCGCGAAAAAATGGGTAGCGATCACGCCCGCCGCGTTATCGGTTACTTTACTTCGTGGCGCACGGGTAAAAATGGCCAGCCGAGTTATCTCGCAAGTGATATTCCGTGGGATAAAATTACTCACATCAATTATGCATTTGCGCATATTGATTCGAATAATAAGGTCTCTATTGGCGACCCCAATAGTGTCACGAACGCGGCAACAGGATTAGAGTGGCCGGGCGTTGCAGGCGCTGAGATGGATCCCGAGTTTAATTACAAAGGCCATTTTAACTTACTCAATAAGTATAAAAAACGCCATCCAAACGTTAAGACTTTAATCTCGATTGGTGGCTGGGCTGAAACGGGCGGTTATTTTGATGATAACGGCAATCGTGTTGCCAGTGGTGGTTTCTATGAGATGACTCAGACGACGCAAGGGATTGAAACCTTTGCCGATTCTGTGGTGACGTTCTTACGTACTTACAGCTTTGATGGGGCGGATATCGACTATGAGTACGCGACATCAATGGCTAAATCCGGTAATCCTGATGATTTTTCGATGTCAGAGCCAAAGCGTGCGACCTTGTTTAAACAGTACGAACTGTTGATGAAAACTCTGCGTGAAAAACTCGATGCAGCTAGCAAGCAAGATGGTAAGCACTATATGTTGACCGTTGCTGCGCCAGCATCGGGCTATTTATTACGTGGGATGGAGGCGTATCAGATGACTCGTTATCTCGATTACGTCAATATTATGAGCTATGACTTGCACGGCGCGTGGAATGATTTTGTCGGTCACAATGCGGCGCTGTTTGACACTGGTACAGATGCAGAGCTTGCGCATTGGGATGTTTATAGTACGGCGCAATATGGCGGCATTGGTTATCTCAATACCGATTGGGCATACCATTATTTCCGCGGTTCTATGCCAGCAGGGCGGATCAATATCGGTATTCCTTACTATACGCGTGGTTGGCAAAATGTCAGTGGTGGCACTAACGGCCTATGGGGCTTGGCGGCATATCCGGATCAAACGGCTTGTCCTGTGGGTACGGGTGATGGGGCGTCAAACTGTGGTTACGGTGCTCAAGGAATTGATAACCTCTGGCACGATAGTGATGTACGTGGCGATGAGATGTTCGCAGGCTCAAACCCTATGTGGCACGCTAAAAACTTGGAGCACGGTATCAGCGGCAGTTATTTAAGCCTTTATGGATTAGATCCGCAAACGAATGTCGCCGATCAACTTACGGGCACCTATGAGCGCCATTATGACGCAGTGGCGGAATCTTCATGGTTATGGAACCCTATAAAAAAGGTATATCTGTCTACTGAAGACGAGCAAGCTATGACGCGCAAAGTGCAATATGTGGTCGATAACGGCATTGGTGGCGTCATGTTCTGGGAATTAGCAGGTGACTTCGGCTGGTATCCTGAACGGAACAATGGTCAGGGTGAGTTCTTTGTCGGTGAGACTATGACCAGCATTGCGTACAATGGATTTGCGCAAGCAACCCCGTATGGCAATCGCACCAGCAATCAGGTAATGCCATCACAAACATTGGCCTTAACTGCAAGCTTATCTGGCTATAAAGTGGGCGACAGTAACTATCCGATTACGCCAACTTTGACCATCACCAATAATAGCCAAGTGACTATACCCGGCGGTGCTGAGTTTGAATTTGATATTTCGACTTCAACTTCAGCCGAAATTGCCGATCAATCGGGTATGGGCTTAACTGTGGTAACGGATGGTTCCAATGTGGCAGGAAATAACGTGGGCGGGTTGGAGAATGATTTCCACCATGTTCGCTTTATCTTGCCAACCTGGAAAAGTCTCGCGCCTGGGGCAACGTTTGACGGCACGATTAAGTACTATTTGCCTGTCTCTATGCCATCAAACTTTACTGTGAGTTTTAATGGCACTCGATATGGATTTGGTGCGGCGAGTTCCGTTGTTCCACCTGTGGATTGTGCTGCAAATCCAAGTTTACCTGAATGCCAAGTACCTGTGGTGGATAGCTGTGAAGCGACGAGTGTCGATACTGTGGGTATTCCTGCTTATCCAAATTTCCCGCAAAAGGACTATCAGGGAAATCCAAGTCATGCAGCAACGGGCGATAGGATGAAAAACAGTCGCGCTGTTTACCAAGCTAAGTGGTGGACCAACGCGGCACCTGGAGCTTCTGCTGATTGGGCGTTTGTGTGTAATCTATAACATTGTTTATGCACTTAAAAGCGTGCAAAGTCGTCAGCAGCAGTGTGTTGCTGACGGCTATCAATACAATGGGTATTAAACCGCTGTTAATAAAAAAACCGATCTAAGATCGG